>DATENK010000718.1:0-30995 GCA_035275085.1 Verrucomicrobiia bacterium
GGGAATTGTGGAAGGTTTTTGGATCAACATTGCTTCTGCTGATCCTTACCGGCATTTGCCTGGCAATGGTCCGACGCGCGCCTTATCTGATCGTCGGCTGGCTTTGGTACATGGGTACCCTGTTCCCGACGGTTGGGCTGATATCTGTCGGGCTGCAGTCGATTGCTGATCGTTACACATACATCCCGTTCATTGGGCTGTTCATTATGATCGCTTGCAGCGCCGCGAAATTGCCGGGCCGCGTGGCGATTTCCGCCCTGTCGCTTGCTGCGTGCAGCATCGTGAGCTGGCATCAGGTGCAACATTGGCGGAACACGGAGACGTTGTTTGCGCAATGCGTGCGCGCGACACGCAACAATGCCGAGGGGGCCTATAATCTGGCGCTTGCCGAGTATTTGAATGGCAAACGCGATGCCGCCATACATCACTTTGAGGAAGCCGTTCGCATCCGCCCGCAATATCAGGACGCACGCAACAACCTCGGGTTGCTTCTATTAGAAGCCGGCGATGCGGGCGGCGCCACGAACGTGTTTACTGGCTTGCTCCGCTTGAACCCGACCCACGAGGTAGCATTGCTCAATATGGGTCGCGCGCTGGCACAACTCGGCGATGAGTCGCAAGCAAAGGGTTATTTTGAATTGGCGCGCTCGGCTGAAGCCCGGGTCGAACTCGGACGGCTGCTCGAAAAAATGGGCCGCACCAACGAAGCGCAGATTCAATTTCGCGAAGCCGAGCGCGTCAAGCCCGGCATCACTCGGCAGCCGTCGCCGGCGGCACTCGCGCGGCCTTGATCAGTTCCTCGACCAACTCGGGCGGTTCCCATTTGTTTTCCGGCAGAATCTTTTGCACCCGCCCATTCGCATCGATCACCGCCGTCCGCAGATTGTGACTGATGCCGGCCACCTGTTTGGGGTCAGGTCGCCAATACAAAAGGCCGAACTGCTCCGCGATGGCCGTGATGTCGATATTCTCACCGGTCAAAAAGTTCCACTTTGCCGGATCGTACTCGTACCTTTTTCCATATTCCTGCAGCACGGCCGGTGTATCGAAATCCGGATCAATCGTGATCGCCAGCATATGCCAATTCTTCGGGGCATCGGATTTCTCACTCAGCAGCTTGGAAGCTTCTTTCAGGTTCGACGCCATCCGCGGACAGAACGTAGGATAGGGACAGCGGGTGAAAAGGAACGTAATCGCTATCGCTTTGCCTTTGAACTCACTAAGGCCTACAGCCTTGCCTAATTCGTTCGTGAACTTGTATTCGGGTAGCAGGTCGCCAACCTTAAGGGGCTCCACTTCGCGCACCACTCTAAACGGTGGCGGCGTGTTCGTTTCCGGCACGGTCCCGATTTTTTTCACCTGATCGATCCAGCCGTCGTTCTCGGTCACGGTCATGCGAAACGTGACCTGGTCGTTCGGTTGCAAGCCGTCGAGCTCCTTCGAATCCTTGACGTCGAACATCATGGTCATGGCTTCCATATAACCGGGGATATTTTCGTGTTCGATCTTCGCCTGCTTGCGATCGGGGGTGATTTCCCGAATCACTCCTTTTACCTGATAGGTGGTCCGCTTCTCAGAACTGCACGAAACTCCCACGACCACCAACAACAAGAGAACAACAAATCGCATCTTCATCCGTTTGGAGTTCCGCCTTCAGGCGGTCTTCTCATTTTTCGAGCCAACGCTCGACACCCAGCATACCTTTCAAATCGGAAAATGTCATGGCCTCGGTCGCCAATTTATCCACGCGGCCGGTCTTTTTCCACGTCTCGCACAACTCGCGCATCGCGCGTCCACAAACCATGAGCGATTCAATTGGGCACACCACGATTTTGTAGCCCATCGCCTCGAGTTCCTTCACCGATAGAATCGGCGTGACCCCGCCCGTCAGCATGTTCACGAACAACGTGTGTTTTACGCGTTTCGGAATGGTCTCGAGTTCCTTGAGCGACTCCGGAGCTTCGATGAAGGCGATGTCCGCACCTGCGTCGCAACATCGGTTCACACGATCGATCGCATCATCCAAACCATTCATCTGCCGCGCGTCTGTTCGGGCGAAAATCAGGAAGTCGGGATTGGCACGCGCTTTCACCGCGGCCTTGATCTTAAGGACCATCTCCTCCGTGGGAATCACCTGCTTCTTGGCGAAGTGTCCGCATCGCTTCGGCATCACCTGGTCCTCCAGCAGGATCCCTGAAGCCCCAGCGGCTTCAAACAACTCCACCGTCCGCCGCACGTTATGCAAATCGCCATGGCCCGTATCGCCGTCGGCGATAATTGGAATGCTCAGCCGGGCTGCCATCCGCCGGATCGCGTCCGCCATTTCGCTCGCGCTCAGGAAGTTCAGGTCCGGCAACCCGAGGAACGATGCGCTCGTTCCGAATCCACCGATAAACACCGTCTCAAACCCTGCTTGCTCGACGATCAACGCCGTAAACACATCATGAGCGCCGAGACTCCGAATGATCCCGGGCTGTGCGAGCAATTCCCGCATCCGCTTTGGTCCTGATTTCGCCATGGGCTGCTTATAATCGATTCCCAATTTGATTGGCAAACGTTTGGGAAGCATGCGTAGCAACCCTTTTCAGTTAGGACTTGGATCGACAATAGGCATGGTCGCGGGTGATTAGCGTTTCACGCGCGCCGTCCCCAATTCATGAAAACGCCACTTTGGTGGTCGCCGCTTCCGGATCCCAATTTCGCAGCGGCTTGCTGCTGACGGTGGCGATTTCCTTGATGGAAAGCTGGTTCCCGCGGGCCTTGGCCCCTTTGACCCCGAGCTCGGAAGGTTTGCAGGTTTGTTGGTAAATTTTCTGGTGCGGCGCGGGCTTGTACCGAATGTACAACTCGGCCGACGTGTCCGGCTCGAACAACAGAATGCGCGATTTTTCCGGGATGCAGAAATACTCCTTGTTCATAATTGTCCCACCGAAAGTGAATCGCTTCAGGTAATTGGCGTCGCGATTTGTATAAACGAGCGTGAACACGCGTTCGCGTTCGGGGAGTCCGCAATAGACCAAATCCGGGCCCACGAACAATTTCTCGGGCAATTCAGTCACGCGATACCGCCCGTCTTTCGATACCAAAATCAACTTATCGAAACGCGAACAATCGATCTTGAATTCTTCGCCTGACACTTTGTGCCCCACGTAACCGGACTCGCGGTCATACGCCACCTTGAAAGTTTTGAACGCGACCTCTTTCGCTTCCACTTCATCGAATCGGCTCGATTTGGTGAGACGCGGATATAGAGGACCGTAGGTCTCAAGCAAGCGTTCCAGATGGTTAATGACGTACTTCGTGAGGTTCTTCAGGTTCTTGCGCGTCTCCGCCAGGTCCCCCTTTGTCTTCTCCATTTCCTCGCGGTGCTTGTTGATATCGAACAGCGATATGCGACGAATCCTGACCGTCAGCAGTCGATCGACATCCGCATCAATCAATTCGCGCAGCAACTCTTTCTTGAAGGGCTTGAAACCTTCGTGCACTGCCGCGATGACCGATTCATTGGTGCGGCATTGCTCGATCTTCTTGTAAATGCGCTCTTCGATGAAGATGCGTTCCAATGTGCGGAAATGCAGTTCGTCCTGGAGCTTCTTTTCCTTGAGCTCGAGTTCACGCTTGAGCAACGCGACAAGCTGCTCCGTGTTTTCCTTCAGCACTTCGGAGACAGTCATCTCCACCGGTCGGTTATTTTTGATGAGAATGATCCGGCTCGCGATTGTGACTTCGCAATCCGTGAACGCGTACAGCGCGTCCACCAGTTGCTCCGCTTCCACGCCTGGCGGCGCCTTTACCTCGATCTCCACGTCCTCCGACGTGAAATCGTTCACGCTGCGCACCTTGATCTTTCCTTTCCGCGCGGCATCTTCAATCGAAGCCATCAACGAATCCGTGGTGGTCGTTGGCGGAATCTCTTTAATCGCGACGGTGAAGCCGTCCTTGATCTTGATTTTCGCACGCATCCGAATCGTGCCCTTGCCGTCGGCATAACCGCGCGCGTCCATTAGCCCGCCGGTGAAGAAATCGGGCAGCACCTTGAATGGCTCCTTCTTCAGGATGTTGATTTGCGCCTGAAGCAACTCAGGGAAATTGTGCGGAAGAATTTTCGCCGACAAGCCCACCGCGATCCCTTCCGTCCCAAGCATTAAGAGCAACGGTAATTTGCTCGGCAGCGTCACCGGCTCCTTCTTGCTGCCATCGTATGTCGGAATGAACTCGGTGATTTCGTCGTTGAACAGCTCGTTGCGCGCGAGATCAGTCAGCCGGCATTCGATGTATCGCGGCGCAGCCGGCACATCGCCCGTGTAAATATTACCGAAGTTCCCTTGTCCTTCGATCAGGTAACGCTTGTTCGCGAGCACCACCAGGGCATCGCCAATCGATGCATCCCCATGCGGATGATACTTCATCGATTCGCCGACGACGTTCGCCACTTTGATGAACCGACCCTCGTCCATCGTATGCAAGGCCCACAGGATGCGTCGCTGCACCGGCTTAAGCCCGTCCTCCAGCGTGGGGATCGCGCGGTCCCGAATTACGTACGACGCATATTCCAAAAAGCTGCGGTTGACCCGCCCATGCAACGGCAACTCAATTCTGTTTGGCTTGAATGGCTTGCGCTCCGCTTCCGTTGGCACCGCCTCGGCCTGCACATGCATCTCGCCATTGCCGTTCTTTCCGGGCTTACCGGGTTTTGCCGGCTTGGCAGCCTCCGGCTTGGCGGGTTCGATCGGGGGTTGAGCTTTTGCTGATTCCTTTTTCTTTGCGCTCATCTCTAACTCGGCCCGAGAAGGTACGAAATGGGCCGCTCAATGCAAGCTGCCGATTGCCACTGGGACCGTAACGTTAAATTTTGTTAATCTCGTCCGCAAAGTCCCCTGAACGGCAAGAACCTTCAATATTGAATCCATTCCCTCATGCATGGTGTGCTTCACAGAATCAGATGTATCCGTTTGTCCGTTTAGTCGTTTTGGGTTTTTGCCTTCTTGAGACCGTAGCCTCCAACGCAAACGCCGACGCAGGTTACCAGTCGCCCGGTACCAAACGCATGGCCGAGCGCCTCCAGCAATGGCATCGCGAGTTCGGAGAGCGTAACGCCTATGAGAATCGCGCCAGGGTCAAAGAGTTGCAGGCCGAGCTGCCCCAAGCGCGTGAGGTTTCGCGGCGGATCGCCATGCAGTATGAACTCGCGCTGGAACAGTTGAACCTAGGTGATCCGGAAGCAACGCTCACGACGCTCACCAACCTCAATCGCGAAGCTCGGGCCGCCCGCGTTCGCATCAGTGTGACCGATCGCCGTGACATACGGCTCCTCGAGGGCCTGGCGTACCTTCGTCTAGGCGAATTGGAGAACTGCGTGCACCATCACAATCCTGAGTCCTGCCTGCTGCCGATTCGCGGCGCCGGCGAGCACCTCCAAAGGCGGGGCGCGGAGAATGCCGAAATGATTTTTCGCGAACTAGCCGAGCAAAAAACCAACGATCTCGGCGCGCGGTGGCTCCTGAACCTTTCTGCCATGACGCTCGGAAAATATCCGGCCGAGGTGCCTGCGTCCTTAAGAATCCCGGAGTCGGTCTTTGAATCGGAAGCGCCCTTCCCAAAATTTGCTGAGATGGGCACTCGCCTGGGATTGGGGGAAAACGCGCTTGCGGGAGGGACCCTTACCGAAGACTTCGACGGCGACGGCTTGGTCGACGTGTTTCTGTCGAAATGGAACACGGTCGGGCAGTGTGCACTTTACCGAAATCTTGGGAACGGGCACTTCATCGATATCACCCGCAAAGCCGGTTTGGAAGGCGTCACGGGCGGCTTGAACATTATGCAGGCCGATTACAACAACGACGGATACATGGATGTCTACGTAGTCCGCGGCGCATGGCTGGGTGAAATGGGATTGATCCCGGATTCGCTCTTGCGGAACAACGGCGATGGGACGTTTGACGATGTAACCGAGGAAACGGGCTTGCTTTCGATGCACCCTGCGCTTTCCGCCACCTGGTTTGATGCAAATAACGATGGTTGGATCGATCTTTTCGTCGGCAACGAAACCACTACTCCCGAGTTTCCACATCCCTGCCAATTATTTATAAATCAGCGCAACGGGACATTTAAAGAGGCAGCTCAGCCGGCCAATGCGGCAATCGTCGGATTCGTGCGCGGAGTAAGCGCAGGCGACTTCGACAATGATGGACGTCCCGACTTGTACATCTCGCGCCTGAACCAGGAGAACATCCTGTTGCACAACGAAAGCACGGTCGACCGCGTCCGGTTCACCGATGTCACCGCTCAGTTCGGCGTGGCCGAGCCGCGGATGAGCTTTCCGACGTGGTTTTGGGACTACAATAACGATGGGTGGCTGGACATCTGGGTTTCCGGGTACGGGGACGCGCCGCGGGGTTGGTACAGCGCAACTCTTTCGCATGTCACACTGGGCGAATGGGTGGCCGACAAACTCGGTTTACCGAGCAAAGCTGAGACGTTTCGGCTTTATCGTAATGATCGTGGCCATTTCACCGATGTGACACGCGCGGCCAATCTGAAGAAGTCTGTGCTTGCGATGAGCGCGAACTTTGGCGACCTAGACAACGACGGCTACCTTGATTTTTACACCGGCACTGGCGCGCCTTCGTATGGCAGCCTGGTTCCGAATGAAATGTTCCGGAACGACGGTGGGTCCACGTTTAAGAACATCACGACTGCGGGGGGATTCGGCCATTTGCAGAAAGGACATGCGATCGCTTTTGCCGATCTGAACAATGACGGCGCGCAGGAGGTCGTCGTGAATGTGGGTGGTGGATACGCAGGCGATACCTTCTATGACGCGCTGTTTGTGAATCCGGGAACGACAAATTCATGGGTGTCGCTGAAGTTCGTTGGCAAACAATCGAATCGCGCGGCGATTGGCACGCGCGTCAAAGTAGTGGCGTCCGCCAAAGGCGCTGCGCGGGAGATACATCGTGTTGTCGGTTCCGGCGGCAGCTTCGGTTCTTCCCCCTTAAGGCAGGACATCGGCCTCGGACAGTGCGACAAAATCGAGCGGGTCGAAGTCTGGTGGCCGGCCTCGGGTCAGACGAATGTGCTGACCTCCTTAAAGCCGAGTCAGTTCTACGAAATCACTGAAGGTAAAACGGAGGCGCGCCTGCTCGCACCGCATCGTTTCGCATGGCCAAACCCGAAAGCCGATGACGAATCAACCTCTGAGTAGCCGTTGACTTAGGCTTCGTTTCGGCGCAGAGGCTTCCTGGGTGGTCCCAACTGGATGACCGCCCCCCCCAGGGGGCGTCAGAAGGCGTCAGGGTGACAGGTGGCCTGTAAACATTGGTCAAAAGTGGTGTTTTAGAAGTGACAGGTGGGCGACAGGTACGACCTTGTACCCGACAGGAGCCGCCTTCAGTCTTCTACCGGGACAACGAGATTTTCCATGATGTAGTCCTTGCGTTCCGGGGTGTTCTTGCCCATGTAGAACGTGAGAATGTCCGCGGCTTCGAGCTTGGCGGCGAACTCGACCTGGCTGAGGCGCATGTCGGGGCCGATAAACTGTTTGAATTCTTTCGGGGAGATTTCGCCGAGCCCTTTGAATCGGGTGACTTCGCATTTCGCGCCGAGTTTCTTCATGGCATCGTCACGTTCGGCTTCGGAATAGCAATAGATGGTCTGTTCTTTTGTGCGCACGCGGAACAGGGGCGTTTCCAGCACGTAGAGATGTCCATCATGGACGAGATGATCGAAAAAGCGGAAGAAATAAGTAATTAACAAATTTCGAATGTGGAGCCCGTCCACGTCGGCGTCCGTTGCCAGAATCACCTTCTCATAACGCAAATGCTCGATGTTGTCCTCGATATCAAGCGCGCGCATCAAATTGTACATCTCATCGTTTTTGTAAACGATGTCGCGCTTGAGGTCCCAGACATTGAGGGGCTTGCCCTTGAGGACGAAGATGGCCTGTGTGTTCACATCCCGGCAACTCACGATCGACCCGGCGGCGGATTGGCCTTCGCAGAGGAACACCATCGAGCCTTTGCCGGTGTTCTTCTTTTTGTCGAAATGCACTTTGCAATCCTTAAGCTGCGGGATGCGGATGGTGATAGCTTTGGCGCGCTCGCGGGCGAGTTTTTTGACCTCCTGCAATTCCTTGCGGAGCTGCCGGCTGTCCTCGGCTTTCGCCATGATCTTCTGCGCGATGTCTTTGTTGCGATTGAAGAAGGTCAGCAACTCCTCGCGAACTTTGTTAACGAGATCGGACCGGATTTCGGTATTCCCTAATTTATTTTTGGTTTGCGATTCGAAGACCGGATCTTTCAGGCGAATCGAGACGGCGCCGACCATCGCTTCGCGCACGTCATCGCCTTCGTAGCCGCCCTTGGAATATTCGTTCACCGCTTTAAGCAAACCCTCACGGAACGCGCTCAGGTGCGTGCCGCCATCGGCCGTATATTGGCCGTTGACGAACGAATAAAATGTTTCGCCATAACGGCTGTTGCTGTGTGTGAAGCAGAATTCGAGCGTCTTGCTGGCATAATGCAGCGGCGCGTAAATGGGTTCGCTGCCGTCCGCGTGCAAGTCTTCCATCACCAGGTCGAGCAGGCCGTGGCGCGATTGGAAGGTCTTGCCATTGAAAACCAGCTTCAGACCCGTGTTCAGGTAAGCATAATGGCGTAGCCGGCGCTCGACGAACTCCGGCTTGAACTGCACTTCCTTGAAAATCTCGGGATCGGGCTCGAATTCGATGAAGGTGCCATCAGGTTCATTGGCGGCCTTGCCATTTTTCTCACCCTTCAGCCGGCCCTGCTTAAACGCCGCTTCGACGTACTCACCGGTGCGATGGCTACGGACGATGAATTTGTGCGAAAGCGCGTTTACGGCCTTGGTGCCGACGCCGTTAAGGCCGACGCTGAATTGAAAAACTTCGTCGTTATATTTGGCGCCGGTGTTAATTTTCGAGACACAATCGATCACTTTGCCGAGCGGAATGCCGCGGCCGAAATCCCGCACGGAGACGCGATTGTTATCGATGCTGATCTGCACTTCCTTGCCATGGCCCATGATGTATTCGTCGATCGCGTTGTCGATGACCTCCTTCAGCAGGATGTAACAGCCATCGTCGTAGTGCGATCCATCGCCAATGCGCCCGATGTACATGCCGGTGCGCAGCCGGATGTGTTCCAGGGAGGACAGTGTCTTGATTTTGCTCTCGTCGTAGATGTGTTTCGTCGAATCCGCCATAAGCTCTTGGGCCCTTAATATTCGAGTGATAAGAGCAACTTGCAAACCGAAAACAGGATTTTAATACAAGAGAGGGGCTCGGCGTTCGCCTTCAAACACCGCTTCGCCCTGGTTCTTGCTCCGCGACAGGCTCGCGCTTGAACGGAACCTTCTTTTTCGTCTCTTTTGCCTCCGCCAGCAAAATATCAATGCGAGCCTGAATGGCCCGCCGTTCCGCTTTAAGGCGCCGGCTTTCCCGAATATGTTTTCGCATGTTCCTCAATTTGAGTTTGATGGACGGACCACCGCCGAATGGGTAAAGATAAACGTCCTCTCCCGTCTCATTCTTCCCGACGAGTCGAATCTCACGGATTTGAGAGCGGATACAATAGCCAATCGCCGCCAACGCCGTAGCGAACTCAATTGCCTCATTGCGTGCGCCGGTCCACTCGTTCCGTTCGCGCAAAAACAACTTCTTGTCTGTCCGTTGCACGATCACTTTCATAACTGCCTCCGCACACTTTCTTTCGTGTCAGCGCTCCCTGAAAGCCCTCGCGCCTTTTGCAATATGCAATTTTTACGCCGTCCAATCGTGGCGGTCAATCAGCTGGAATACTTAAGTACTTCTCCCGAGTTGGTCGCTGCGAACTTCATTTAGCAAACGTTGGGATTGTGAGCTTGATAATATTACCATGGTAGTATTACCTTGGTCGCAATGAAGAAGAAAAGCCCGCTGTTCAGGCTCGGCGATTTGCAGCTTCGCATCTTGAAGGTGTTTTGGGATCGTGGTGAGGCGACGATCGGAGACGTTCACAAAGCTTTGGGTGGGCACAGCAAATTCGCTTACACGACCATCGCTACTATGCTCCGCAAGATGGAGGGCCGGAGCCTCGTTTCGCACCGGGAGGAGGGACGTGTGTTTGTTTACAAGGCGGAGGTGGAAGCCAAAACAGTTTCGCGCGGCATAGCGGACCATTGGATGGACCGGCTGTTCGAAGGCAGCCTGACGCATGCGGTGAATCACTTGTTGAGCACGCGCGACGTCAGCGCGGAAGAATTGCGCGAACTGGAACGTTTGATCGCGGAAAGGAAACGGAAACCATGAATCCGAGCGGGGCATTCTGGTGGGATTTGTTTGGGCGGCTCATCCTCGAGTCTTCGGCGCTGATCACGTTGGCCGCGCTCGTAAGCCGAAAATTGCTGCCGCAGCAACAGCGGCTCGTGTGGCAGGTCGCACTCGGCGCGCTTCTGTTGGTGCTGGCTGTGGAAGGCACTGGATTGCATCAGCGCATCCACTTCCCCTCGGTGCAAGTACAACCTGCACCAACAGCGCGCCGCCTGACCATCGAAGTGATGCCTGGTCCGGCGATCAGCCTGCCCACCGCAGCGCAACCCTTTGGCGTACAGCAGCCTTCTTTAGTGCGATGGCTTCCAGGCGTCCTTTGGCTGGTAGTGTGTGCCTGCATTCTCACTCGCAGCTTTGGAAGTCGCTTGCTCTTCCTTGCCCTAGCGCATCGTCGCCGCCGCTTGAACGAGCCCACGCTCCAGGAGAAAGTCGAAGCGCTCGCCCGCAAAATGAATCTTCACGGCCGCGTGCATCTAAGCGAAAGCCGCCTGTTGGCCGGCCCAATTGCGTTTGGTTTTTTTCGGCGATGCATTTGCCTGCCGGAAGGTTTCGCGCGGGCGTACGCGTCGCAGGAACAGGAAGTCACGCTCGCCCACGAATTGGCCCACCTGGCCGCAGGCGACCCGCTCTGGTACGCCCTTGTGGACATCATCGCAGCCGTGTTCTGGTTCAATCCACTCGCCTGGCTCGGACGCGCGCAATTTCAAGTCGCTTGTGAAACGGCCGCCGACGAGGCGAGCTTGCTCGTGTGCGAAGACGGTGCGCGCACGCTCGCCGAATGTCTCGTGCAACTCGGCAAGCGCATGGCGCAAGTGAATTCTTACGGCTGGATCGGCATCGAAGGGAACCGATTCCGCTCAGCGCTCGGACGTCGCGTGACGCGTTTACTGAAGCTTGAGCCAAGGCCATGGCGCGCGTTATCACCGAGATGGACAATCGCGGCGTGGTTCGCGGGCGTCATAATCTCCATCGCGCTGCTCTCATCGAGCGCCGCTGTTGCGCGCGGACGCGGCTATTCATTGTCCGATCTGCTGGGGCAACTGCGTTTCGCTGGAGGTCGCGTGCCAAATGTCCAGGCAGCGCCAACCGTCACCGTCACTGGAGGCCGGGCGGTCGGCACTCGAACTTTCAAAGTTGACCCACCGCGTTTCGAACAATCCATAAAAGAGTTTGTCGAGAAAAACCAAATCCCACCGGGCGACTCTTTCACGCATGATTTAAGATTCTTCATCGAATCGCTCGGAGTGGACCTGACGCCGCCAGCAAGGTTCTTTTACAATTCACAGCTGGGGACCTTAATGGTCCGCGCGGACGTCGCAACGTTGGATAGTTTGGAAAAGGCCGTCCAACTCATGAACGCGTCGCCCCCGCAACTGACGATCGAAACGAAATTTGTGGAAATGAGTGATCCGCTTGAGGCGCTGGACCTGCGCAATCTTGCGATTAGCTGGGATGAACACGGCTCGAATTCATTTCGCGGAGTCCTGTCGCCGTCCAGGTATCGCGAATTGATGAAGTGGTTGGAAGCGCGGTCGGGTGTGGACATCCTGACCGCGCCGAGGGTTACCACGCTCAGCGGCCGGCAGGCGCAAATCAAAGTCGTTGATGTGAGATACGTCGTAACGGACCTCGACTACGAGGTCGCGCCGGCTAAGCCAATCGCCGAACCATTCGAATGCGGTCCGGTGTTGGATGTCATCGGCACCGTGCGCCTCGACGGGATGACGATTGACCTGACGCTCATTACCACCGTCCGCGAGTTCATGGGATATGACTTGAAGATGCCATATTTTGATTCAGGACCGCCCAGGCCACTGACGCCCGCACCGCTGCGCGAATATGCGGGTGAGAATGCAAATGCGAACACTTCCGCGAGCCCAGTGCTCGGCCAGAAAATTCCGCTGCCGGTGTTTCGGCTGCGCCAGGCACAAACAAAAACTCCCGTCTGGGACGGGCAAACGGTAGTGCTCGGTTTACCGGTAAGTGCGGGCCGTTCCGCGAAACCGAACCTGAGATTCGCGCGCTCGGGCAAAAGATGCTTCCTGTTAGTTACGCCGGTTCTGATCGATCCCGCTGGGAATGCGTTGCACAATGAATCGACGCTGCCATTCGTCGAACAGACCGTGCCGCGTTAAGGGCAGGAATTAAAGTTGTGTGGCTGCGGGCTGAAGGTAGGTTCGCCGCATGCACCGCAAAATTGTCGTTTTCGCAATTGCAATCGTCTGGCACTGGCAAGCGTACGCCAGCGAGGCGACCGCCAGCATCACAACGAACGATTTGTTGCGGCACATCCTAGTGCTCGCCTCGGACGAATTCGAAGGACGCGGGCCGGGTACGGCGGGCGAGGAGCGCACAGTTGATTACTTGCTAAAGCAGTTCAAGACGTTTGGTTTGCAGCCGGGCAATCCGGATGGGACATATTTCCAAAAGGTGCCGTTGGTCGGCATCACGGGGCAACCGACAGCGACGCTCAGTGCCAGGGGCAAACCGTTGGAAATTTTTTTGCCACGCGATTGTGTAATCTGGTCGCGGCGGCTGGCGCCGACTGTCACCGTGAAAGACACGGATGTGGTTTTCGTTGGCTACGGCGTGGTCGCACCCGAATATCAGTGGGACGATTTTAGAGACGTGGACGTGCGCGGCAAGACGGTGCTGATGCTGGTAAACGATCCGCCGATTCCGGATCCCAACGATCCGGCAAAGCTCGACGAGAAAATGTTTCGTGGGCGTGGCATGACCTATTACGGCCGTTGGACCTATAAGTTTGAGATCGCGAGCAAAAAGGGCGCGGCGGCGGCGATCATCGTGCACGAAACGGGGCCTGCCGGTTATCCGTGGGCTGTCGTGGTCGGCAGCAACACGCGCGAGAACATGGACCTCCAATCGGCCGGCAACAACGCGGAGCGCGTGGCCATTGAGGGCTGGGTGACCGCCGATACCGCCACCAAACTTTGCGCCGCGGCGGGCGAAGATTACCAGGCCTTGAAGCAGCGGGCACTGCGCCGCGATTTCCGGCCGGTCCCATTGGACGTGAAGGCGACCTGGAGCGTAACGAACAAATGGCGTGAAATTTCATCGCGCAACGTGATGGGCAAACTCGAAGGCTCGGACCTGAAACTTAAGGATGAATTAGTTATATATACCGCGCATTGGGACCACCTGGGCCGCAATCCAAATTTGCAGGGCGACCAGATTTACAATGGCGCCGTTGACAACGCTTCGGGCACCGCCGCGCTCCTGGAGTTGGCGGAGGCATTTTCGAAGACGCGCCCCAAGCGCAGCGTGTTGTTCCTGTCAGTCACGGCCGAAGAGAAGGGGTTGCTGGGCGCGAAATATTACGCGACGCACCCGCTTTATGCGTTGGAGCGCACCATTGCCAACATCAACATCGATGGCGTGAACGTCTGGGGCCGCACGCGCGACCTCGGGCTTGTCGGCGTGGGACAATCAAGTCTTGAAGACCTGCTGCGAACGTTTGTCGAAGCCGCGGGTCGCAAGCTTTTGCCGGAAGCCGAACCGGAGAAAGGCTACTATTTTCGCTCGGACCATTTTGAATTCGCCAAGGTTGGCGTGCCTGCGCTCTATACGGACGAGGGGATCGATTACATCGGTAAGCCGGCTGACTTCGGCAAAAACAAGCGAGCCGAATATATCGCGAATGATTACCACAAAGTGAGCGATGAGATAAAACCGGGTTGGGATCTCTCCGGGGCGGTTGACGATATCCGGCTTTTGTTTCAGGTTGGCGATGCTCTTGCACAGGGACAGGAACGGCCGCAGTGGAAGCAAACGTCCGAATTCAAAGGCGTGCGCGCGCGACGCCAATCAAGGTGATTTGATCGGGGGCAAGCACTAACAGGGGATTCAAATCAAGGGACCTGCTTCGGCTCAAAGAGCCGCCTCCGTTATTTCAGTGTTCACCCGCCAGTTTGCGGTAAAGCGTCGCCATGCTAATGCCGAGGAGTTCGGCGGCCTTTTCTTTATCGCCCGCGGTTTGGACGAGAACGCTATTGAGGTACTCGGCTTCCTTGTCGCGAATGAAATCTTTCAATTGCACGATCTTAGCCGGGGTTCCGGGTGACGCCGGGGCAACGCCGGGAACGTTCACAGGATAATTCAGCGGGAAAATATGATCTTCGACAGGAGCGGCTTCGCGCGTGACGAATACGGTGTCGGAAGGATTCGCCAGCGCCTGTACCGGCGGCGGGAGATCGCGTGTGCGAATTTTGTTATCTTCGCAGAGCACGCAAGCGCGTTCGATGATGTTTTCCAATTCGCGCACGTTACCCGGCCAATCGTAAGCCGTGAGCGCATCCATCGCAGCGCGAGTGACCTGAAAAGCAGTGCCATTACGCGCATCGACTTTGTTTTTCAGAAAATGACCGACCAGCAAAGGAATGTCGTCGCGGCGTTCACGCAAAGCCGGCAACTGGACCGGGATCACGTTGAGGCGGTAATATAAATCTTCGCGGAAAGTGCCTTCCTTGATCTTTTTCTCCAACGGCGCGTTGGTGGCCGCAATGACGCGCACGTTCACGTAACTGGGCGTGTTATCGCCGACGCGGCGGACTTCTTTTTCCTGCAAGACCCGCAGCAGGCGACTTTGCAATGCGGCCGGCATGGTGCCGATCTCGTCCAGGAAGATCGTGCCGCCGTTGGCTTCTTCGAAGAGGCCCTTTTTGTCGTTAATCGCCCCGGTAAACGCGCCTTTGCGATGGCCAAACATTTCGGATTCCAGAAGATTTTCGGGCAGGGCGGCGCAATTGACAGGGATGAACGGAGCGAATTGGCGCCCGCTATTGAAATGAAGCGCGCGCGCGACCAGTTCCTTGCCGGTGCCGCTCTCGCCAAGCAGCAGCACCGTGCAATCCGTGTCAGCAACGCGTTCGACCAGCTTAAAAACTTCCTGCATCTTTGAGGAGGCGCCAACAAGCCGGGTGAGCTGATATTTTTCTTTGAGCTGCTTTTTGAGGTAAAGGTTTTCGGAAACAGCCTCGGTGTAAGACAACGCGCGTTTGACGGTCATCTTCAGCTCGTCCATCTTGAAGGGCTTTTCCAGGTAATCGTATGCCCCGCGCTTCATGGCCTCGACAGCAGTTTCGATCGAGCCGAATGCAGTAATGACAATTACCAGGGCAGGCGAACGGAGCGAACGTGCTTTCTGCAGGATGTCCAGGCCCTGGTATTTCGAAGCGTCCAGATTCATGTCGGTGACAACCAATTCCGGGCCGAAAGAGTCCATCGCGTCGAACGCCGTCGTCCCATTGGTGAAGGGCATCACTTCGTGTCCATCTGCGCGAAGTGATTCGGTGACCATCTGCACCATGGTCACTTCATCATCCACCACCATCACTTTGGCCATGCGCAGGTTTTAGGATATTTGGCGAGCGGTGCCAAGCGCGGACTTGGTTGTGAGCTCCGTAGATGTTCGATGTGCCCATGTGAATTGAGTTCGACAATCCTTCCGGTATAGTGCGCGCGTGAAGATTTACGATCATCCGACCTTCAACATGGCTTGCCAGCAATTCGACCTGGTCGCGGATTATCTGCAGATTCCCGAGAACGATCGCGCGCGGGTGAAATATCCGAAACGGGCGGTCACCGTGGCGCTGCCGATTCATTGCGATGACGGCTCGACGCGGGTGTTCACTGGATACCGTGTGCAGCATCACTTGACGCTCGGACCGACGAAAGGCGGCTTGCGGTATCACCCGGAGGTGACGCTCGGGGAAGTCGCGGCGTTGGCGATGTGGATGAGTTGGAAATGCGCGTTGACTGGATTGCCTTATGGCGGGGCAAAAGGCGGCATCGAATGCGACCCGCGGAAGCTTTCGACTACGGAATTGGAGCGGGTGACGCGGCGGTTCACGCAGGAGATGATTCCCTTTATCGGCCCGCAGGTGGACGTCATGGCGCCGGACCTTGGAACTAACGAACAGGTAATGGCGTGGATCATGGACTCATACTCGATGCATGCTGGGCAGACGGTTTCGAGCATTGTCACTGGGAAGCCGGTGGGCCTGGGTGGATCGGTCGGACGCCGCGAAGCAACTGGCCGCGGAGTAGCGTATCTGGTTAACCGCGCGATGGATACGACCCGCATGGACGCGGGCCGCGCGACCGCGGTGATTCAGGGCTATGGAAATGTGGGCTCCGTCGCTGCATTATCACTGGCGCGACTTGGCGTGAAGGTTATCGCAGTTAGCGACGTAAACGGCGGGATTTTCAACAAAGCCGGATTGGATTTATGGAAGCTTGACGCGCATGTAGCGAAGAGCAAGACCGTGCAGAAGTTCCCGGGCGCAGAGCCGATTTCGAATACGGACTTGCTCACGTTGCCTTGCGATATCCTTGTTCCTGCTGCGCTCGAGCGCCAGATCACCGAAGCGAATGCCGGCAAATTGCAGTGCCGTATCCTGGCGGAAGCCGCAAACGGCCCAACCACGCCGGAAGCAGATCGAATTCTGGAAAAGCGCCCTGAAATTTTCGTTATCCCTGATATTCTATGCAATGCCGGCGGTGTAATCGTGTCGTATTTTGAATGGGTCCAGGACTTGCAGAGCTTTTTTTGGACGGAGACCGAGGTGGTCGACAAGTTGTACCGAACGTTGGAGGCTGCGTATTCACAAGTGCTGGCAGCGACGCGCAAACAAAAGATTTCGATGCGGCTGGCGGCACTCGCCCTTGGGGTCAAGCGTGTGCACGAAGCGAAGGTCGTTCGGGGATTATTTCCTTGATGTGTACGGTTTTTGATTTGGTGTCCGTTCCCTTATAAATGCATGCAGCAAGAGTGCGGAACAGCGACGGCGGATTCTGAACTGCTGTCAGCCTACGCGCGCGACCAAAACGACACCGCGTTTGCGGAGATCGTGGCGCGCTATCGTGACATGGTCTATTCCGCGGCGTTGCGCCAGGTGCATGATACCGCGGCAGCAGAGGACGTAACGCAGGCGGTATTCATCATACTGGCGCGCAAAGCGAGTGGCTTGCGGTCGGAAACCGTGTTGTCGGGGTGGCTGTTTCGGGCTGTTCGCTACGCCGCCATGGACGCCAGGAAAATCAATATGCGCCGTCAACTCCGCGAGCAGAGCGCGCCTTTGCCCGCTGAGGAAAATTCTGCCGATCACTGGCAGGAAATTGCGCCTCTGCTCGACGACGGATTGGCAACGCTGCCGGAGAAAGATCGATTGGCTATTCTCCTGCGTTTTTTCGACGACCTTGATTGGCGCGAAGTTGGCGTCGCGCTTGGCACTAACGAAAATGCCGCGCGCGTGCGAGTTAACCGAGCCATTGAAAAACTCCGATCATGGTTCGCACGGCGGGGCATCGTCCTGCCGACGGCGGTCTTGGGGTCTGCATTGCTCGCCAACGCTGTCCAATCCGCACCGGCAGCGGCTGCTGCCGCGAGCGCCGTAGCAAAGGCGCTGGCAGAAGCGGTCGCGCGAAAGTGGCTGATGCAGAAAATCCTAATGGGCTCGCTGGCGATCCTGCTCTTGCTCGGGATCGTGGGCGGCGGAGGTTGGGCAAAGCGCACGGTTGAAACTCGGCGTGCGGAACAGCGTGCAGCAGATTTGAGGACGATCGATCGGCTCATGTTCCTGATCGATGGAGTTTTATCCACGAACAATGCGCCGCTGTTCGTGGCCAACATTTATTTTCGGCCGCAACACGAAGCCTATCGCGCCGTGCTCTACGATTATGCCGCGGCGTTTGGAAACTTTCGGCGCGAGTTGCGCGTGTTCTTTCCCGGCAACGCGATCCGTTACGACTCATTCGATATTATGTCACGGGAGTTATTTCGATATCAACCGAGGCCTGCGCGAACGTACGTCGACGGTGATCGCGGAGGTTCGGGCCGGTATCGGCGGTGCACTCTGGAATTTGTGCGGGTCAAAAACACGTGGAAGTGGGATTATTTCGGCCCGCTTACGCCGGAACAGCAGCAGGACCGCGTTGCCGTGCTCAAACACAAAGCCGAAGTGATGAATGGCCTGGCAGCTCGGCTTAAAAATTACGAGGTCAGCGACGGCCGGGAACTGCTTAAAGAGTTCGACGAGAAATAAGCCCGTACGGTTTTGGCGGCCGCGTCCGTTTAAGAGCATGAAGCTCTTATCGTTTCTTGCTCTTACACTCGGTCTTGCCAGTTCAAACGCGCAAGTCACCTTCACCAAACTAAGTTCGGATCCTGTGATGCAAGCGATGGCAACGACTGACTCGGCGTTCACGGATTTGAATCGCGACGGTTGGCTGGACCTTTTCCTCGGACCCACCGGTAGCGGCCTGGGATCGGCCTTCACAAATAACGGCAACGGATCGTTCACGCGGGTGACGAATGGACCGTTGGCGGCGATAACCGGGCCGACTTTTGGGGCTTCGTGGGGCGATTTCGACAATGATGGATGGCCCGACCTGTTGGTGGGCGTGAATTCCGGACAGAATGACGTCCTGTTGCACAATGTCGCCGGGACTTTTACGCGCTTGAACACCCAACAGTTTCCGTCCACTGGCGGCAACGCGAACAATGTCGCATGGGCAGATTACGACAACGACGGGTTGCTGGATCTATTCGTGGCCAACTCCGACCAGAACGATTTCCTGTTGCACAATGAAGGCAACGGATCCTTTACGCGCGTACTCACCAACGCCATCGCAATCGAGCCCGGGAATTCGCAAGGAGCGGCCTGGGGCGACTACGATGATGACGGGCTCATCGATCTTGTTGTGTCGCGAGTGAATGTGCCGACGTTGCTCTATCGCAATCTTGGCGGAGGGGCGTTTCAAAAAGTAACGAACAGTGTGATCGCACAGAGTTCGAGCGTTTCGCAGGGAATCACGTGGGTGGATTATGACAACGACGGTCGTTTTGATTTGTTTGTGTCGAACCCGAACAGCACCAACTGGCTCTATCATAATAACGGCGCAGGGCAATTCAGTCGCGTTACGAATGCGGCGATGGTGGCTGACAACGCGACGCACATGGGGTGCGTTTGGGCAGATTACGATAATGACGGCTGGCTCGACCTATTCATTCCAGTAAACGGAGGTCAGAGCCAGTTATACCACAATGAAGGCGGAAGCTTTACGCGCGTTTTGGGCGGATTGCCTGGGACTGATGCCGGCCCGGCCTTCGGCGCGGCCTGGGGCGATATCGATAATGATGGATTTCCGGATTTGGTGGTAACCCATTGGCAAGCCGTGGCTGCGTATTTATACCACAACAACGGTAACAGTAATCATTGGCTCTCGATTGGACTGGACGGACGTATTTCCAATCGGTCCGCCATTGGCGCAAAGGTGCGGCTCGAAGCCACCATCAAAGGCGCGCGGCTGAAGCAGCTTCGTCAGATTTCCGGCGGCGACGGGCTGGGGAGCCAGAACGATCCGCGGGTATGTTTCGGGCTCGGTGACGCTGATCGCGCCGAGACACTCCTGATCGAATGGCCTTCGGGTGTGCGTCAGATTTATCGTGATCTCACGGCCAACCGCTTCCTCCAGATCGTGGAACCGGCGCTCAAAATTTCACCCGCCACGGTTGAAACAAGCGCCGGTGGCGTCGTCTCGTTCACTGCTCCCGGCGCTTCTGACATCGGAGATACCTTCCAATGGCTGAGAAACGGAGAGGCACTGCCAGGCAAAACGAACGTAAATCTCACGATCGAAAACGTCGACGCGACCGCTGGGGGCAATTACATCCTGCGAGTCACAAATACAGGAACAGGGATGACGGCTGAGTCCGCTGCGGCGCGTGTTACTGGTCCCGTTGTTTTCGTTCGTCAACCTGAATCACTCATGCTCCGGCAAGGCAGCAACACCACGTTTGAGGCAGCGGTATCAGGCTCCGGTCCGCTCGCCTACCAATGGTTTAGGAATGATGCGGCAATTGAGGGCGCAACGAATGCTTCGCTGATAGTCACAAACGCGCAATTGGCCGACCAGGGGCAGTACCGGCTAAGTGTCTCGAACAGTTTCGGTGCATTCACGAGCAGCAACGCGGCGCTGGTCCTATTGATCCGGCCTGCGATCACCATCCAACCGCTGAGCCAATCAGTTGTCGCCGGCGGCAGCCTGACCCTCAGTGTGTCAGCGACAGGCAGTCCCTTGCCGTTGAGCTTTCGATGGCGACGCGGCGCTACCACGTTGACTAACATAGTTCTGCACAGCACGAATTGTTTTTTCACCATTTCCAACATGCAGGCGATAGCCACAAACCAATTCGTCTACACGATCGCGGTCACGAACGTCGCCGGAAACGCGTTAATCAGCAGCAACGCCGTAATTACAGTGCTGGAGGATGCGGATGGCGACGGTTTGCCTGACGAATGGGAAACCGTTTATGGTTTAACCGCGCCGAACGAGGACGCAGACGGCGATGGCCTATGCAATTTGGCTGAATACCGAGCCGGCACAAACCCGACTAATGCGGCGGATGTTTTGAGGCTGGAGTGCTGGCGCGAAGGTTTACGATTCGAAGCGCAGCCGGCGAAGACTTATTCGATCCTCGGCAGCGCTGTGGTCGATGGCCCATGGACGACGATCCTGAATGTGCCGGCGCAAGCCACGCGGCAGCAGGTCCAACTCCCTTGGCCCACCAACGCCTTTTTTAAGCTCCAGACGCGCTAGTCGAGCATTTCCGGCTCTGGTTCCGGCACTGTGGGTTCCACTCGCGCCGGTGGGATGGTGCGTCGTCGCTTGGGCGGAATCCCGTATTTGCGCAGGCGCGAAACGAGCGTGGTCGGGGGCATCCCCAGAAGCGCGGCGGCACCGTTGGCTCCATAAATCTTGCCACCGGTCTCGTTCAATGCGGCCAGAATATGCGCCCGCTCCTGATCGCGATAGGCGCCGAGGTTGGTGCCCCGCGCAATGGGCGACATAGCGCGTTCCAAGAGGGCTTGCAATTCCTGGCTGCGGGATTTCGGAAGGCCGTTGCCTGCGCCGGCGCCGGAAAGCTTCCGAAAGGTGGCGTTTGCGAATAGGACGCGCCCGAGTTTATCGGTGATCAGCACACCCGCATCCAGCCGATCGAGCAAAGCAGTCAGATCCTTCACGCACCGAATGCTAGAGAAACGATAAATCGCTGTAAACAACTATTTTACGTTTCTTACAGCGAAATACCGTTGCATAGACAGATATAAACGTTGCATTTTTGCAATGATTGGCTCAGGCTCGCGCGCAACACGAATGGATGGAGAAACGCTGAGCCAGGCTACACCGCCGGTGTTGTATCAAGCCTTGGATCCACGTGTTGTAAAGCTCTGGAAGATTCGCTCTCTGATCGCTAGCGGTGTGCTGCTATCCCTGGCCGGGGTTGGCGTTTTGATTCTCGGTTTTGGCCGGGTCGCGCCGTGGCCGGGATTGGTCGTTGCGTGGCTCACGCTGGGCGGGTTGCGTGCATACTTTTTCTTTTGGCATCAGCAGCGAGTGTATCGCAATTGGGGCTACCGGCTGGATGGCAAGGTGCTCGAAACGCGGCATGGGATTTGGTGGCGTCAATTGCAATTGCTCCCCCTGCCGCGGCTTCAGCATGTAGACCTTCATAGCGGGCCAATCGAGCGCTCGCTCGGCCTCGCTTCTCTTCTTCTGCACACCGCAGGCACCCATGAGGCAACGATTGTGATTCCAGGCCTAGATGCGAACGAAGCGGTGCGGTTGCGGGACCATTTGGTAATGGTCGGAGGCGACGATGGCGTCTGAGCCGCCGCCGGTGCCGCCTCCCATTCCGGAGCAAGTCACGCCGGGGTTCACAGACGGATTGCTGCTCGAAGGCCGACTGCATCCGCTCACATTGTTGTTTTCGGTTTGGCACACGGTCCGCGGGATTCTCATTCCTTTGATTGTGATTGTGTTTTTCGGACGTAAACGGGCCGAAGACCTGTATTTCCTGTTCGCGATCGTGTTTCTGGCGTTGCCGATCAGTTTCGCCATTGTTCGCTATTTTACATTTACCTACCGCATCCAGAATGGGGAATTGATCACGCACCATGGCGTGCTCGGGAAAACGCAGCGCATCATTCCCCTGAGCCGTGTTCAGGACATCCGGGTCGAACAAAGCGTGCTACACCGTCTGTTCCGCATGGCGGACGTGCATGTTGAAACCGCTGGCGGCAAAGAGCCAGAAGCATCGTTGTCGGTGTTGTCGCTCGCCGAGGCCGAGCGGTTGCGGGCCGCGGTATTTGATGTGAAACGCATAGCCTCTGCGGCGACGGAAGCGCCACCGTCACGCGAGATCATTCGCAAGCTGAGCGTGCGCGAGTTGGTGTTTGCGGGATTAACATCCAACCAGATGGCATCCGCGATTGCGGTGCTGCTGGTGGTCTGGAATTTCCTCGACGACTTCATTTCACGAGAGGCGTACGAACGATGGGTCCTGCGGACCACACAAGCGGCGACCGAATGGGTGACGCACGTCGGCCACAAAGCGTGGATCGGTTTCCTGCTATTGGCCGGGGCGGTAATTCTGGTCGGCATGGTGTTTTCCATTGTCGGCTCGGTGGTGATGTTTTATGGGTTCACCCTGGCACGCAGCGGGGAGGATTTGCATCGCAGCTACGGGCTATTTACACGGCGCTGGAGCAGCCTGCCTCGGCGTCGGATTCAAGTCTTGAAGGTTGAAGAAACCATTTTGCGCCGGCTTTTCGGGCTAGCGACGTTGCGCGCCGACACAGCGGCGAGCACCGGCCAGGAACACCATCAGAACAGGGGTGGGCGTGATATGCTACTGCCGATTGTTCCGCGGCGCGAACTGGAAAGCTTATTGCCGAATTTCTTTCCGGATCTGGACAACGGGGGCGATTGGCGGCAAGTCGCGCGGGTTGCGATTCGGCGGGGGACGCTGAAAGGATCAGTGGCCTGCGCGATTCTCGCGGGGATCTCCTATTGGGCACAGAGGGAATGGCTCGCGCTCTGGCCGCTTCTGCTTGTGCCTATTGTATTTCTGCTGAATGTAATGAGCTTCCGGTATTTGGGATACGTGCACGGCGCGAAATACTTCCGCACACGCCGGGGGTGGCTGCGGCGTTCGACGCATATCGTGCCAATCCGCAATGCGCAAGTGGTACTGGTGCGGCAAACCCCGTTCGATCGCAGATTTAACGTGGCTTCCGTGCTTGTCGATACCGCAGGCAAAGCGCATACCGGGGGACTCCCGCGGATCGGGAATGTGCCGCATCCGGAAGCGCTGGAACTGGCGCGAGCGCTGGCGCGGCAGGCAGCGGAGACACGGTTTCGGATCTAGGCTCTGCAGGACACCCCCGAAATAACCGTTACACCGTTACATTAACGATAAAGCCTAAGGAATTGGGAAAAGTATCCGTTACAACAACTGTTACATGTAACGGTTAAACCGTTACATCACTGCGTTTCCCCCAAATTCGGACGCGGCATCTTCTCGCCCATCAGCAGATAATGCCACATCGCGGTAATTTGCTTTTCAGCATCCCCGTCGAGGATTTCCGTCAACGGGCTGCGACCGTCTTCATCGAAGTAGACTG
This sequence comes from Verrucomicrobiia bacterium, assembly GCA_035275085.1. GTDB lineage: Bacteria > Verrucomicrobiota > Verrucomicrobiia > Limisphaerales > DATENK01 > DATENK01. The sequence continues at coordinate 23,815 of DATENK010000718.1, forward strand.
GCATTTTGGTTTGGGGATCGATTGCCAGAGGATTACGCACCCAGCGGCGATAATATTGCGGCAAGAGCCGCTCCGCGGACCAAGCCAAATTAACGCCTTCGCTGTCAAAAACATCCGTCGCCTGGACGGGCCCGACCCCGTGGCAAGACACGCATGAGAACCCGCCCTCTTTGCCAACGAGCTTTTGGCCAAGCTTCGCAAGTTCAGAATTGCTCTTTTCTGTCGACGTCTGCGGCGGATAACCGTGCAATGCCGACATTCCAGTGGCCAGCGGCTGCCCCCACTGCGCAAACGCCGGCATGCGCGCAAACAGCCAGGGTTCACCGCGAGGATGCGTTTCGGCGCGGGGTTTGTAAGGAATTGCTCCGGAGATAAAGGAACCCATCCACTCGGGTCGCAACTTGCCTCCGAGGATATCCACGGGCGGAAAACCTTCCTGTTGGCCGTGGCACGCGCGACAATTCAACACCCGGATTTGACGTTCAGCAAACTCAGCCGGTATGTGGCGCGCCAAGGAGGATCGCTCGGTCCGGCCAAAGCCGACAAGGGCAATGCGTTCACGATCGGCAAAATGGAATTGTGGAGCGGCAGGAGCACCGACCACGCAACCCTTCACCCAGTCGGTTCCGAGTTTCGGCGCTTTAAATTTGTTTTCGAGCTTGAGGGTGTGGCAATTAAGGCAGCCACGCGATTGGACGAGATCGCGGCCAGCATCTATGAGCGGCTGGTCCGGAGGCAGCGGCTCGGTGGGGACGCCTCGCCCGACCATTAATTCGTTCGCGAGCGTGTCGGCCTCTTTTTGACTCAACTTGAAATTTGGCATGCGGGTAAAAGGGAAGAAAGCGTCAGGGGCGAGCAAATATGCGGCGAGTTGCCCGGGCGGAAATTTTTCGGCGGCGTGGCTAAGTGAGATTCCAGTTTCGCCGTGGCACGACCCGCACAGCAGAGCGTCGTACAATGTCTTGCCCTCAGGAGGTGGGGGACTGTCTTTGCGAGCTGGCCGGATGGCGGCCTCTCCGCCCTTTAAGGTACCAAGAAAGGCAGCCATTGCTTTTGCTTCCTCCGGACTTTTTGCAAGTTTCGGCATGTGAGCAGAGGGACGCTCCGCGTGCGGATCAAGAATCCAGCGTTCCATCCAAGCCGTATTGCGGCGCGTGCCGATTGCTTCCAAGGATGGGGCGTCCAAGCTTTGCAAGAGAGAATCGAGCTTCTCCTGGTGACACTTTGCGCAGCGATATTCGATGAATAGTTCGCGGCCGAGCTCGAGGCGGTAATCAGGCAGGGCATGGCTCAATACGGTCGGAGGGATGGGACTGGTATTGGTTCCCTTCTCGGTCCAAAGCAGTCGAAGATAAGCATGCCCCGATTGAGGACTCGTGTAAGCAGCCTTAATTTTATTATCGCCCTTACTCAAGCTGACAGGTTTGGTCAGCGCCGAAATGCTATCGGTCAGGGACGATTCAAGCACGGCACGCTCGTTGATTTCCAGTTTTAGCGCCCCGTTTAGTTCGGCTTGGAAAAAAAATTCGCCGCGCAAGTCGGCGTGGATGTTGCCTTCCCAGACGCCCGTGAATGGACCCCGCGGAACGAAAGGCGTTGGCGCCTCGCAGGTCGCGGAATAGAAGGCCACATTGCTCAGCGATGTCGTGTGGGTTTTTCCCCCTGCGGAAAAGGTGACAGCCAGACCAATAACGTTTGAAGCGGCGCGCGAAGATAGGGCGCAGCTCAGCATTATGATAAGGATTGCGATCCTGACCATGAGCGGGAACGTACCACGCATCACAATTTTTTTACAAACGATTCACGCACCAGTGACAAGGTTTTCTGCGGTTCGGACGACGATGGAATGGTATGAAAAAGATTCTCTTAATGGCTTTCGGGTTTGGGCTCGCTTCGCTCGCATTGGCTGCTCAGGACCGTTTTGTCGCGCATGAGTGGGGGACGTTTACTTCCGTGCAAGGCGCGGATGGGATTCAGATCGAATGGAACCCGTTTGTGCCGGCGGAATTGCCAAAGTTTGTTTATGGGCAACCGCATCGGCGGACGGGTCTACTCAAGAGCGAGATGATCGCGCGCCAACGCATGGAGACGCCGGTCATCTATTTTTATTCTGAGACTCCCCGGACTGTCGATGTGACGGTCAACTTCCCGGAAGGCAAGGTGACCGAGTGGTATCCGCAGATCGCCAACCCCAAGAGCGGCGGCAAAACCATGCAATGGAAGGACTTGCAAATCCTTGCGCATCCGAAGATCACGCTTCCGCGCGATACCAGCAGTAGCCATTATTATGCAGCGCGGGACACGACGGCGAATCTCGTGCAGACGAAAGGCGAAACGGAGAAGTTCATTTTTTATCGTGGGGTGGCATCGTTCACTGCTCCGTTGCGCGTTTTGGTTGGCGGGGCCAATGAAGATGTCTTGTATCTGCAAAGCGCGGGTGCCGAAGCCTTGAAACATTTTTACGTGATTCAGATTCGTAATGGGTCAGCAAAATATCATTACGTCGAGGGCATCTTACCTGGCCAAGGCACCAATGTGCGATTGGAACCTGGCGTGGCGACGGTGCCGCTGAGCGATTTCCAAAATAACATTTGCCAGGCTTTGCGCGCGGACCTCGAGAAAGAAGGGTTGTACCCGCCTGAAGCCGCCGCCATGGTGAAGACGTGGAATGACTCCTGGTTCGCGGAAGATGGCATTCGGATCCTGTACGTTTTGCCTCGAACCTGGACAGATCGTACCCTCCCGCTCAGTATTGAGCCCAAACCCGATGAGATCGAGCGCGTGATGGTCGGTCGCGCAGAAGTAATCCTGCCATCGCAGGAATGGAGACTTCTCAAAGAGATCGTCCGCTATAGCGAAACTGCGCCGGAACAACGAGCCGCGATCATTGACGAGACGAAGAGCCTGGGTTTGGGCCGTTTTGCGGACGCGGCAGTGCGGCGGTTATTGGGGACGAGCCCAAGCAAGGACTTCAACGCCGCTGCATGGGCGCTGGTCGAGGCAACGAATGGGCCATGGCTGTCCAAGTCTTTGGTTTCGCGGTGAGGCATTGCGCTTTATCGAAAGCGGTGTCGGCGCTTCGCTCTGCCACCGCAGTCCATATTCATCATGGGTATCGCGGTCCTCTGCCGCTTTGCGTTTGCGCCTGGGATTATCGTAAGCTGAGGCGAGATTCGTCATGCGCAAAGTAGCGCTGGTATTCGCGTTGGCGGTGTTCGTGCCCAGCCTGGTGCTCGCGTGGCTGGCCGTGCGCTCGTTGCGCGACCAGCACCTGGTGCTTGAGCGCCAGGAAGCACTCCTTTATGAGCAGATCGCGGAGACGCTGGCCAAAGATGTCCTTGCCGAGATCGAACAGCAGCGCCGCGAATTCGCAATCCAGGTCGAAGCGCTGCTCGCCGCGTCCAAACCGCGGGAGCTCGCGCCAGGATTTCACGAAACATTCCGACACACATGGCCACTTACGGAAGTCGGCTTCGCGGTGTCGCTCAACGGACAAGTGATCGCGCCCTCGCTCTTCGAAGGGCCGGACTGCCGGACGTTTCGCCTTGAGAACGACCTGTTCCTCACCAGCCGCGAAACCGCCCAGGTGTACTGGCAGGGCCAAAAATCGAAAGCGCCTGCGCCGGAACCTAAGCAGAAGGACGAGCTGCCCTCGAAAATGTTGCCCGAGCAATGCGAGTTCAAGGGCCTCGTCGGCGACCAAATGGACGGCACGCTGGCGCGCTTTCTACAAAACCAACTCAAAGTGCTTTTCTGGCACCGCTCGCCGCTGGATCCCGAAGTGGTGTTCGGCGCGCAAGTGGATCTCAACGGACTCATCCAGCGGCTTCAACCCATAGTAAAACTCGACAGCGGTCTCGCTCACGCAATCGCGGTAGCCCTACTGGACGATACAGCGCGGCCGAAAGTCCTCGCACCACCGAATTTCAAAGCGGATTGGCGGCGTCCGTTTGTGGCGGCCGAAATTGGCGATGCGCTGCCGCATTGGAAAGTCGGCGTGTTCATGCTGAATCCCGCGCGCTTGCATCAGTCCGCGCGTACGCTGCGATTGACCGTGACGCTCCTGATCGTTGTGTTGCTGCTGGCGATCGCGTTTGGAAGCTGGCTGATCGTGAACGACCTGAAGCGCCAGTTGGCGCTGGCTCGCCAGAAGACCGACTTTGTCAGCAATGTTTCCCACGAACTGAAAACGCCGCTGACGTCGATCCGAATGTTTTCGGAGCTCCTGGCGGATAATCGCGTCGAAGATCCCGCGCGCCAACGGCAGTTCCTGCGCATCATCACGGCCGAAACCGCGCGCCTGACGCGCCTGATCAATAACGTACTCGATTTCTCACGCATGGAGCGTGGCGAGAAGACTTACAAGATGGAGCGATTCGATTTGCGCGCTGTGGTCGAGGAGATTTGCACGACGTATCGGCCGCACCTGGAGGAACATGGGTTCCACTTCGAATGTGCGACCGGAAGTTCGCCTGTCTTCGTAAAAGGCGATCGCGATGCGCTCGCGCAAGTGCTCGTCAATCTCCTTTCGAATGCGGAGAAATATTCCGCCGACAGAAAGGAAATTCGCGTGGAACTGAATGGGGAAGGCCTGAGTGTACTCGACCGCGGGCTCGGCGTACCCAGCGGTTGCGAGCAAAAGATTTTCGAGCAATTCTTCCGCGCGCACGATTCGCTCGCCAGTGGAATTGAAGGCTCGGGACTGGGGCTGACGCTCGCGCAACAAATCATTCGAGCCCACGGCGGCAGTATCCATTACGAATCGCGGACAGCAGGCGGCAGTTGCTTTACAGTGCGCATACCTCATGAGAACGAAAATCCTGGTGGTTGAGGACGACGAACATATCCTGCTTGGACTCGAGGAAATCCTGAAGTCCGAAGGTTACAGCGTCGCGATCTGCAAACGCGGGGATAAAGCAATCGATGCTGTCTCCAAAGAACGTCCCGCGCTTGTGGTGCTCGATGTAATGCTGCCCGGTCTGAGCGGATTTGATGTATGCAAACAACTGCGTGCCAGGAAAGTGACGGTCCCGATCCTGATGCTGACCGCGAAGGGGCAGGAGTTGGACAAAGTGGTTGGTTTGGATTGCGGCGCGGATGATTATGTGACGAAGCCGTTCGGTGTGCGCGAACTCGTCGCGCGGATTCACGCGCTGTTCCGCCGATGCGCGCGGGAGGCTGACGACGGCGAAACCATTTTTCGGATTGGGGAATGCGCAATCGATCCGAAACGCTTTCAATTACAGCGCGGGAAAGCGATTGAGGAACTTACGGCAAAGGAACTAAAGCTACTGCAATTATTCCACAAACATCCGGGCGAAGTATTTTCCCGCGACAAATTGCTGAACGAGGTTTGGGGGTATAATTATTTCGGTACTACGCGAACTCTGGATCAGGTAATCGTGCAATTGCGGAGAAAGCTTGGCGATCCAGCCGATAATCCGCGGCATCTCCTGACTGTGCACGGGGTGGGGTATAAACTGCTGATTTAACTGCTTTTGGACTGCGGTGTCGCCGCTTCGCTCTGCCACCGCAGTCCAAAACAGTTTTACTTAACTTCCAGTTCCTGCTTGATTCCGAATTTCTCGACGCGCTTGCGCAAAGTCGCGCGCGTAATGCCCAGAAGCTTCGCCGCTTGCACCTGGTTGCCTTTGGTTTCCTTTAACGCCTCCACGACCAGTTCTCGCTCTACGGCTGGAATAACTTTCATTTTCGGATCGCGGCGCGCCCAATGAAAAAGGGCCCGAGCGATGCCCGGCAAGTCATCACTCGTGACGGCACTTGCGACTGCACGGGTGACACCGGCCGGCTTGTGCCCAAGAATCTCGGAAGGCAAATCACCCAACAAAATCGCGTCCCCCTTAGCGACCACCAGCGCGCGCTGCACGACATTCTCCAACTCGCGAACGTTCCCAGGCCAATGGTAGTGTTCCAGCGCCGCTAACACATCGGGCGACATCGATCTGGGACGCTGTTTCTGCCGTTGCGCGTACTTTTTCAGGAAATAATTCACCAGTAGCGGAATGTCTTCGGAGCGGTTACGCAACGCGGGCAGTTCAATCCGCACCACATTGAGTCGGTAGAACAAATCCTCCCGAAAGCTCTTATTGGCGACCGCTTGTTCCAACGGTTTATTGGTCGCCGCGATAACGCGAACGTCCACTTTGATCGGTTGATTGCCTCCGACTCGCTCGAAGGTTCCGCTCTGGAGCACGCGCAAAATCTTTGTTTGGGGCCCTAACGGCATGTCGCCAATTTCATCGAGAAAGATGGTGCCGTGGTTGCATTGCTCGAACTTGCCGATGCGTTGCACATTCGCGCCGGTGAACGCCCCGCGCTCATGGCCGAACAATTCGCTTTCGAGCAACTGTTCCGGGATCGCGGCGCAATTGATGGCAAGGAATGGCTGCTCCGCACACCTGCTGTGGTGATAAATCGCGCGCGCGACCAATTCCTTGCCGGTGCCGCTTTCGCCCGTGATCAACGCCGTAGCGTCAGAAGAGGAAACCTGGCCGATCAGCTTGAACACGTTCTGCATCGCGTGGCTGCGGCCCACAATCCCCACGTCGTAGTCTTCCGACTCGAGCAGAGGCTGATACGAAACCACCTGCTTCATATCGCGCGCGGCCTTGAGGGCATTTGTGACAATCTCTTTCAGGCGAGGCACATCGAAAGGTTTAAGCAGGTAATCGTATGCGCCGAGCTTCATCGCTTCGATCGCGGTCTGGGTCGTCCCATAGGCGGTCATCATGATCACCAGCAGCTTGGGATAACTCTCCCGCAGACGCCGCAGAGTCTCCAATCCGCTGATTCCTCCCATACGGATGTCCATGATGACGAGATCGGGTTTGACCCGCGGCACCAGGGCGATTCCCTCCTCGCCGCTGTTTGCGGTGCTCACTTCGATTTCGGGGGAATCGAAAATGCGGCGGAACGAATATTGCACGTCCACTTCATCATCGATCAACAAAACTCTATCCATTTAAGGGTGCAGTATAGCACGCCGCGCGAAGGGGACACGGAGAATTAAGCGGGCGCCTGGATCAACTCCTCTTCTTTCAAATGGTGCCGTTCCTTGAACATCAGGTAAACGATGCCGCCGATGAGGCTCCAAACCAGCGTGCCAGCGTAAGCCAGCAAGGATAACGATAAGGCAGGCGTGGCCTGTACGCCGATCGGCG
>DATENK010000719.1:0-6213 GCA_035275085.1 Verrucomicrobiia bacterium
CGAAGACCTCGTCCTCTACGTCATCGCGGACAACCCGATTGGCGAATCCTGCTATTATCCCGACAGCAAGAAATGGCTCGTCCGTTCCCCCGAGCGCACGCTCATCCGCTCCGCGCCATTGGAGTATGAAGATGGGGAGGAATGAAAACCCGCCATTGGAAAAGTGAGAGTCGAGCGGGTTTGCGTCACCTAAAGTTTTCACTTCGGAATTTCGTTCACGCTTGACCATCGATTCGGCCACGCGCAAGGTGGCTCCAATCTCCGATTACTATGGATGCGCGCAACGCCTGTCTACTGCTCGGGTCATGTTTGTTTTTCTCCGAATTTGTCGCCACCGCCAACGGTGTGGTTACTTTCAGTAATCTCCAGGCCCGGCGGAAATTCTGCGACGGTTTGGCGACGTCGATGCGAGCATTCGCCCGACATTGTTCATTCATCGCCGTTGGGGACTGGCTTCACGCTGGTCAATCGATGTCTCGGTCAATCTTGTGCAAGTTGCCGTGGGCTTCTGCGGCTTGCTTTCGAGTGCCGAGAAAGTAGAAGACCTTCTTTGATGAACTCCCGCCAAGACCATACAGGCGTATGATGTCATCGTCCGGCGCGCCATGGATGTGGCCCTGAGGTATGTTGCTCCCGTCCGTGTAGCGGGCTTCGAGGACATGCCAGGCCTGAAACGGCGCGATCGTGTTGACTCGGAGAATCAGGTTGGTAGGAAAGAGAAATACCGGTGCCTTCAAGTCAACGTCGATGCCGTTTTGTTGGTCCTGAATGATTACAATAAGCCCGGCGCTTGACCGGGGGATTAAAAAATCGATGTCGGTCCTCTTCGCTCAACACAAGACGTTACAAGTGCTGCTAGAAGCGCGCATAACGCCGGTGCTCGGTTGCCCATGTGACGTAAGTGAAGCACCTGGGGTGCCGAGAAGAAAAGCACAGACCCCTTGCTCGTTCATCTTTTCTTTTTTCATTGTGTTTGTTTGTTGGTTTTCGTGGTCTTTTTTTTAAGTGCTCTGCTGTTCGTTCGTTTCGGTCTTATCGCCCTTCACTTCCATGGAAAGTCCCGCGCAATAGGGCGGCTCGTGGGAGTAGTCTTCAGAGGGCACCACGCTGTCTGGCCCCTGATTGCAAATGCGGGCGTGTGAGGGCGATATGACTGAATCGGGCGAGCAAAAAGGACCTGAAGTGCTGAACTTACACGGCTCTGAACCGGGTTGCTATCCGCAGCGTTAGGGGAGAGGCTTAATCAGCGTTCAGCGCGTGCTCCATTCGGCAAATGCCTTTTGTGCCAAGGATCTGTGCGTTAGGTTTATGTCTCGTGAGACGAAAGGCTGCTGTTAGAACTCTTAACGTCATTGCGGCATTGGTTTTCCTTGGTGGTTGCTTTGATATGCTGATACCGGCGGTGCCCTCCAACCTTTTGGATTACTTGAAGGTCGCCAGGACAGATGCATCTCCTGAGCTTTCTTCGCTGTTGCTTGGACTATTGCGCGCCCTTGGTGGATGCCTGGTCGCGATCGGAATTACGGGGTTTTTCGTAATCAATGGTCCTCTCAAGCGCGGCGAGACTTGGGCATCGTGGGCAATTCTAATACTCTTCGGTGTTTCGGAGGGCATCAATGCATCGCAAATGTGGCGTTTCGGATCGCCGTACTACTTTCCTTTGAGCTTTGTAGTTTTAACGGTTTTCGCGGTGATGATTATCCCTAGGTCAGCGGCCCGCAGTGGAGGAGCGGACCGAACATCGCAATCATGACGGAGTGACTTTGGCGCAGTCCCCTGGGGATGGAGAGGGCGAGCACTTGGGGTGGGGGGAGCGAACCCGTCACTCTAAACATTTAGCGAAGTGAAGCGGACGCTCATCCGCTCCGCCCCGCTCGAGTACGAAGATGGGGAGGAATGACACAAGTCACGAGACCTCCGTCTTGCCCGCAGCATACACTGCACCAATGAAATCACCTGTCTTGCGGTCGAGATAGACCTCGATGTGATCATCGCGATCTCCACGCCGAAAATAAACAATAACCGTCTCGCGAAGTGTCACGTCCGGGAATTCACCAGCGCCCGGGAGGCGTGAAGTGCCGCGCTCGAATGCATTCGCGTGTTCCAAGGCTTTCGCGATCAATTGCTCGTGAGCCATGGATTGCTGGCCTCCATACTTATATCATTGCTTCCGTCCAAATGCAGAACGCGACGACGATCGCAAAGTAAGCGAAGTAATCTTTGAAACTGAAGTTTTGCTCCCAGACGCCCCATGCCAGCCTGCAGAAAACCAAGAATACGACGGCAGACGTGATCGCTCCTCGAATCGCACCCTCGGGGCAAAGACACGGCATCGAAACAGGCACCGTCACGATCAAGAACACCAACAACGCCACCAATTGTCTTAATCGTTCTCGTCGGCTCAACACGATTGATCTCATCGCCGTAGGAGCCGACATGAGGAGGCTCTAATCCAAAGAGAACCCACGACATACCAAGTTAGCAACAAGGCGCATGCGCAAACGCAGAGCCAAACCAGATAACGGTCCAATGGCACATGTTTTGTGGCGGGAACTAATTGGAACGTTGCCGCGATCCCCTCCCCTTGCCCCGGAAATGCCGCCGACGCCAAAACCCGGCCGCGGCCGTTCACAGCCTGGGAAATACCCGAACTGCATAGCCTGAAAATTGGAATCCCATATTCCGCCGCCCGAATAGGTGCGACCCGCGCATGCAGTCGATGCTGCCGCGCGCCCCAATCCTGCACGTCCATGGTGGGAGCAATGATCACTTGCGCGCCCTGCCGAACGAGCTCGTCGGTCACGCGCGTATAGCTGAGGTCGTAGCAAACGCAGAATCCAATGGTCCCCCAGGGAGAATGCCAGAGGTTCTGCTGCAGAGCCGGGAGGCCGTCCTTGAAAAACTGAATCGGGACCATTTTCGCCTGCGAGAATACCTCCTGTCCCTCCGGGCCAATCACAAATGCCGTGTTGCGGAATCGCCTTTCGAGCGAGTCAAGGTACTCTTTTCCACCCGCCAAGAGGTATTTCTTATGTTTCTTGCACCAAGCCGCAATCCTTGAAGGCACCTTGCCGTCGAACGTATACTCACTGAGGACCAGCAATTCGGCATTCGGCCACTTCGCAACCGCTTTATCCAGCTCCGCGAGAATCGTTTGGGGATCGGCAAACTCAAGTTGCACGCCGGCGACGCGCAAATCTCCAACTCCAGCCGCACCTGAGGTCTGCCGGTGTGTCATCGCCTGACCCGCCAGAAGGAACAACGCCAATGTGAACGTCCAAATGCACTTTGCTCGCCAGGTGCTGCTCTGAAACCACGGGATGGTCGCTGCCAACGCCATGGATACAAAGCCTGTCCCATACATTCCCAACCACGGCAGCAACGCCGCCTCTGGGAAGGAAGACATCGCGTAGCCGATGTTCAGCCAGGAAAAGCGCAGGTAATACAGCTCACTTCGAAAATATTCCACACCGGTCCAGATGAATGGGGCTGCCAGCGCGCCATACTTCATTCCGAATTTCATCAGCGCGAAACGTTGAAGAACCAGGTAAACGCTCAGCCACGTAGCAAGCACCAACCAAAGCGCCACCGCCGCGAACCCAAAGATGCTATAAAAGAATGCGAGTTGCGGACCGTAAATGCACAATCCTAAAAGCCATCCTGCATACATCGCGCGCGGTCGCGTGGTCGTTCGGCTCAATTGGAAGATGCAGACCAGGAACAGTAGGATGGCGGGTGGAAAGACTTCGTAGGCGAGATGAAACGCAGCCGCCGCGCCGATAGCCCAGGCCACCATCGCAGATGCGCTAAGCGCTCGGAAAGGCAGGGGCTCGGACCGCTGGAGTAAATCCAGTGAAGGTCCAACCACCGTCGTGACCGCTTCCGCTGACATCGTGCCATTACCATGAGCACCTTAAGTACCGCCGCTCTTTGCGACCCAAAACACTTGGCTTATTTCCTCAGAGTCGCGTGCACTCCACTCACGTTTGAGCAAACTCGCGCATCCGTTGCTAAATTAGCGGCCCTACTCCTCGACCCAGCGAACCCGCTCCCGGAACTTTCCCTTGGCGTCGAAATAGTAGGCGACCCAGTCTCCCGTCCATCTGTTTGTTCTTTGGTAACTCACTTCAAACCCGCCATCTGGCAGAACTATTGCCCGACGTATGACTGGGTACAAATACGCCCGCCGGCTCCGAGCGTGCAACAAACGCGCTTGTTGCAAAACGGGATGGTTAGCTTGAATCAATTCTGGCGTGTCTGGAGGACGCAGCGGTTGAGCCACAGCGGCCAACGCGAATATCAATGCGACCAGCGTCCGTATTACCGTTCTCTTGTGTCGCAAGCCACCGCAATTGTTCATGCTGTTCTGTTTTCTAAACCGTGTTAGCAATTCGACCCCGCCGAGGCGCAAAAGTTCAACGACACATGCAGAAGGCAAGCGCAATCGCAAGATATGCCAAGACATTGCGCAAACGAGCATCGCCTCGAACGACGCTCCAAAACGCAGGGAGTTCATCAATCCCGTAGAGCCTGAGGAACCTTCCGATGCTGTGACAGGCGGGACTGCCACGACCCGTTGTGCGAAAACGAAAAGACCTAAGAACCGCGGTATCGTCGTTCGGAATCGCGTCGGCAATAATAATAGGTGCGCCTGCGACCTGGAGCAGCACGAAATAGATAACAACGATTGTCGGGATCGTCAGAATCAAAATAATGCAGGCAAGGGTCCGCTCACAGATTGTTAACAGCGTCATCAATGTAGTTGATTTTTCGTGCAGGGATCGCCATTGCCGGAGCCGCGATCTTATTTATAGACCTGCAACGCGACAGAGCGTTCATGATCGAAGCAAGCCTATCTTTGGGAATATCCACATACGCGCGATGCAACCGCGGGACGCGCAAGGCGGTTTCCGTCGTTGTGAGTCAACTGATTGGTTCAACTCCGGCGGCCAAGAAGATTTTCAGGCCTCGCGGCTCGTGAAAGTCATGCCCGAGGCGATCCAGCCGAAAATCACGATGTTCAATCCGGACTGATCAAACGAACTGCGAGGCTTCATTGTCAGATCATCGGTGCCCAGAAGATTCAGAGTATTAAGCCAGGCGTTGGTCGCCGCCGTGCTGTTTCACGTTCCAGCGTGTACGACACCTGAACCTCCACGGGCTGAACCGAAGAGTTCCGAATCCATCGTCGCTCCCGGCGATTGCCTCCTGATTGCATTCTCGAATCGCGACTCCCATGGTATGGGTTTCAGACGCACCGTTGATGAAGCAGGCGATCTCGATCTGCCCCTCCACGTCAAACTGCGCGTTGCCGGTATGACCTTACCGGAGGTGGAATACGCCATTTCGCGCCGGTATCTAAACTGTTTTGATCCTTCTCGCCAAATTATTGTGTCGAAAGGACGCCAATGAAACCATTAGAGCCTCCTTACGTCGGCTGCTACGGGGTTTAGGACAACGATGGCAAGCTTTCAGGCGAAGTGTTGCGTTCAAAGGGTCGTGGGATTATAAGCTCTTGTGTGGTAAGATCGACTGCTCCATTACGTGCATGAAAGACAACAACATCGTCCCAGGGGCATGCATCAAGCTTTTCATTTATGAAGTGGACGAAGGAATCCGCAGAAACATAGAGTCGCGGAAGCAGGAGCTTGTGAGTTTATCAGGCGTCGCTCGCGCATGGAGACGAATTACGATCGAAGCGTGGGCCTGGCGCAAGGCGCTACGAGAGGTGGAGATTCATCAAGAGATTTGAAAGGGGCAGAGGACTGCCGCTCCAAGACGCTTCGTGCGTGGGGGCGACTTCTGGGAAGTCTTAGTGGAAGGACCAGCTATGCGAGTTCCGTTATCCAATTGGTCCCACTCATCGCCCGGTCAAGCCCTGACGGGTCCCAACCATTCCTGACGCCCTCCTGACGCCTTGCAAACATGCATTCCAGCCAATGTTTACAGGCCTCCTGACACCCTGACGCCTTCTGACGCCCCCCGGGGCTCCCCCCCCTCAAACCTCGATCAGCATGCGCGCGGGATGCTCGATCACGTCCTTGACCTTCTTCAGGAAACTTACGGCACCCTGACCGTCGATGATGCGGTGGTCGTAGCTGAGGGCCACGTACATCATCGATCGGATGACGAGCTGGCCGTTCAGGGCGACCGGGCGCTCCTGAATCTTGTGGAGCCCGAGGATCCCCACCTGCGGCGGGTTCAGGATGGGAG
>DATENK010000720.1:0-7938 GCA_035275085.1 Verrucomicrobiia bacterium
AAGTTGCAATTTTCAGCAAGCTGCCGATAGTAAGGATGTGAAGAGATTATTTGCGGTCCTGCTCGCATTGGCCGTGATGTGGCCGCAGGTGATTCTTCCGTTCCCAGCGAAACAGCCGGCCTGCACGAACTGTAAGTGCCCGATGGTTTGCTGCGGTTCCGAAGCCGCCCAAAGCGAACCGCTCGCGGCGCCCGCGCCCAACGTTTTTGCGCCGATTCAGTGGTCCGTTCCACAGCAGGCGGTGCTCTTCTATCTTCCCTGGCAAGAGCGCACAACGGCGGGCTATAGCAACGTAGAGCTTTTCCCTTCCACGATCCCTCTCTTCTTGCGCAATTGCGTCCAGCTCATCTGAGTTAAGGATTCTCCCAGACGTATTCTGTACGCGGACGATCTCCGGTGACCCTAACTCCCTTGAATTCATGAAAACTGTTTTGATTATTTTGATTGTTGCCGCAGTGGCGGGTGGTGGCGGCTGGTATGCCTCGAAGCATTTGAACCTGTCTCCCGGTGCGGCCAGGCAGGCTCGCAAGATCCTTTATTACCAGAGTCCGATGCATCCATGGATCAAATCGGACCACCCCGGGAATTGCACAATTTGCGGCATGAAGCTGGTACCGGTGTATGAAGGGGAGAAGGGTTTTGCGGTTGAGGGTGTCGGCGTGACGCTGAGTTCCAATGTGATCAACGTGATCCACGTGGCCACCGAAGAAGTGAAGAAAGGGGAGCTTCTGCGGACGCTGAGAGTTGCCGGGATGATTGAGGACGATGATCGGCGGCACCGTATAATTTCGGCTTACGTCGGCGGAAGAATTGAAAAGCTCGCGGTCAATTACATCGGTGCACACGTAAAAGCCGGCGATCCACTGGCTGTGGTGTACAGCCCGGCGTTGCTCACGGCCGAGCGTGAATACCTGGCGTTGGCGGAAAAGGGGCAATCGCAAGAGGGCAAGCGATGGCTGGATGCGGCGGCGCAACGCCTGCGCCGGCTGGGACTCACCGACGAACAAATTGCGAAGGTGCCGACCAAAACAGGTGACAACACCGAAATTCTGGCGCCGATGTCTGGAACGGTGGTGTCCCGTTTCGTTTACGAGGGGCAGTATGTCAGTGAAGGGGAGAAGCTATTTGAAATCGCGGACTTCTCGAAGATGTGGTTCATGTTTGACGCGTACGAACGGGACCTCGCATGGATCAGACAAGGGCAGGAAGTGGAGGTAGTAACGCCGGCAGCGCCGGACAAAGTGTTTCATTCGACGATTTCATTCATCGATCCAAATCTGAACGATATGTCGCGCAGCACGAAAGTGCGCGTGGAGTTAGACAACCCGCTCGTTGGCGATCGGCACGAGCTGTATCACCGGGTTTACGCCGAGGGACGCGTGAAGATCGAGCAACCGGAGGCGTTGCTCATTCCGCGCACGGCCGTTTTAAATGGCGGCGGGAAACCGATCGTTTACGTGGATGCGGGCAGCGGCAGGTATGAGCCGCGCGAACTGAAGCTCGGCAGGGAGGGGGATGAGTTCTGGGAGGTGCTGGAGGGAGTGACGGGCGGCGAAAAGGTCGTAATCAATGGCAACCTATTGATCGACGCGCAAGCGCAACTGAATGGCGTCGTGACTTCGGAGCCGAAGGAACAGGGCGAAACCCCTGAATCGCTGACCCAGTATTTCACGCTGGTGGATGGAGTGACGGCCGCGCTGGCGGCGGACGATCTCGGACGCTACAACAAAGCAGCGTCGAAACTCCACGCTGCGATGCCAGCGTTGATGGAAGCGGCAGATGCGCACGAGCAGTGGCGACCGATCCTGAAGCGCATTGCGGACAGCGGCCACTTGGAATCCGCTTCGGATTTGAGGAGCGCGCGGAAGGCATTCCTGCCGCTCAGCGCGGCAGTGGCTGATCTCGCGAAGGCTTCTCGCGCCCCAGTGAAGATTTATAGCTGTCCGATGGTGGACCAGGCGGTGCCGGGGGCAGCGAATCCTGGATTATGGATCCAGATCAAGCCGCCGATGCGTAACCCATTTTTCGGCGCCGAGATGCTCGAGTGCGGCTCGGAGGTTAAGCCGTGATCGATGCTTTGATCGCGTGGTCGCTGCGCAACCGCTTTCTGGTGGCATGCGGCGTATTGATCATTGCGGCCGCGGGCATTCGAGCGATCTATCAGACGCCGGTAGACGCGATTCCAGACCTGAGCGAGAACCAGGTGCTTGTATTTGCGGATTGGGCCGGGCGGAGTCCGCAAGAAGTGGAGGACCAGGTGACGTATCCGTTGTCGGTGAATCTGCAAGGATTGGCAGGCGTCAAGGCGGTGCGGGCGAACTCGATGTTTGGATTCTCGCTAATCACGGTGATTTTTGAGGACAGCGTGGACAACTACTTCGCGCGCACGCGGGTGCTCGAGCGCTTAAATTATTTGGGCGATTTGCTGCCGAGCGGCGTCCTGCCAAAGCTGGGGCCGGACGCGACCGGCCTGGGGTGGGTATATCAGTATTATTTACATGTTGAAGACGATCGCGGGTATGATCTGGGCGAACTTCGGGCAATCCAGGATTGGTTTGTGCGCTATCAACTCAATTCAGTCCCGGGGGTAGCTGAGGTCGCCAGCGTGGGCGGGTTCGTGAAGCAATACCAGGTTGAGGTTTCGCCATCGAAATTGCGCGCGTCCGGTTTGACACTCGGCCATGTGATGGAAGCAGTGACGCAAGCAAACCTGAACGTGGGCGGAAAAGTGGTGGAGGAAAACGGCATGGAGTTCGTGGTGCGCGGGGTTGGGTTGGTGCAGTCGCCATCGGACCTGGAACAGATCGCACTGGCTGAGACGAACGGCACGCCGGTGTACTTGAAGCATGTGGCACGGGTCCAGATCGGCGGCGATTTCCGGCGCGGCACGCTGGATGTGGACGGCAAGGAAGTAGTGGGCGGCACGGTGGTGATGCGCAATGGCGAGAACGCGCATGACGTGATCCGGCGCGTGAAAGAAAAGATCGCGCAGATTTCTCCAAGTTTGCCACCGGGCCTTACGATCAAATCATTTTACGATCGGAGCGAATTGATTGATCGGACGATCGGAACGCTGAAGACGGCGTTGATCGAGGAAATGATCCTGGTGACGCTCGCGCATATCATTTTCCTGTTCCATTTTCGCAGCATACTGATTGTCACGCTGCCGCTGCCCGTTTCCATTTTGATTTCATTTATTGTGATGAAGCAGTTCGGAATCACCTCGAATATCATGTCATTGAGCGGGATCGCGATTGCGATCGGCGTGCTGGTGGACGCCGGCATCGTGATCACGGAGAACGTGATTCGGCAACGCGAGCGACGCCCTAATGAGGACGCATGGCAAGTGACCCTTGACGCGGCGAGGCAAGTGGGCCGACCAATCTTTTTTGCCATGGTGATTATTATTCTCGCGTTTGTCCCTGTGTTCGCATTGAAGGGACAGGAAGGGAAGTTGTTTCATCCATTGGCGTTCACAAAGACCTTCGCGATGGTTGGATCAACCTTGCTGGCGGTGACCATTGTGCCGGCACTGTGCTCATGGCTGGTGCGCGGGCCCTTCCATCCCGAGGACCGAAATTGGGTAATGCGAGGCTTATTACGCGTTTATGATCCGGTGCTGGATTGGGCCCTACGCAGGCGCAAAACTGTGCTTGGCTTTGCGGGTTTGCTTCTGGCGACCGCACTGCTGCTGACGCGGGGAATCGGCACTGAATTCATGCCGCCTTTGAATGAAGGCAGCTTGCTGTTCATGCCTGTACTGCTGCCGAGCACATCGTTGACCGAAGTAAAGCGCATCATGGCGTGGCAGGACCAGGTGATCAAACAAGTGCCGGAGGTCGCGTCGGTTGCGGGCAAACTCGGCCGTGCAGAGACGGCGACCGACCCGGCGCCCGTCGAAATGATCGAAACGACGATCGTGTTGAAACCCGAAAAGCAATGGCGCAAAGGTATGACACGCGAGGCGGTCATCGCAGAATTGACCGAAAAACTCACGCAAGTGCCTGGCTACGTCCCGGGATTTTTGCAGCCGATTGAAAATCGCATCCTGATGATCAGCACGGGAATCCGAGCGCAGGTGGGCATTAAGCTGCTGGGCGAAAATTTGCACGATCTGCAGCAGAAAGCGTTTGAGGTGGAGCGGATCGTGCAGCAAGTGCGGGGCGCCGCCGGTGTAGCGCCATCGCGCGTGCAGGGTAAGCCGTACCTGGAGATCGAGGCGGATCGACGCGCGATGGCGCGTTACGGCTTGAGCGTGCGGGACGTGATGGACGTGGTCGAAGTCGGAATCGGCGGCAAAAATTTGACGACGACGATCGAAGGACGGCGGCGATTTCCCATCCAGGTGCGCTACGAACGCGATGCGCGAGACGAGATTCGGAGTATCTCAGAAATCGTGGTAGGAACGCCGAGGGGACAGCACATACCGCTGGCGCAGTTGGCTGCGATAAAGCGCGTAACGGGCCCGAGCGAAATTGCGAGTGAGAACGGGCGGCTGCGGGTATTCGTCCAAGCGAACGTGCAGAACCGGGACCTGGGCGGATTCGTGAAGGAGCTGCAGCAACGCCTGGCGAAAGATTTGAAGTTGCCTCCGGGAATGACCATTGAATGGAGCGGCCAGTATGAGAATCAACTACGCGCGCAACGCACGTTGTCCGTCATCGTGCCTACTGTGTTATTCATAATTTTCCTGTTGCTGTATGTGGTGTACCGGAACGCGAAGGAAGCGGCGCACGTGATCCTGGCGGTGCCGTTCGCACTGACGGGCGGCGTTTTTCTGCAGTATCTGCTGGGATACAATTTCAGCGTCGCTGTCTGGGTAGGCTACATCGCGCTGTTCGGGACGGCGATTCAGACGGGTGTCGTGATGGTGGTGTATTTGGAGGAAGCGTTGAAGAAACGGATGGACGACAGGGGAAGCGCGTTCACGCGGGAAGATTTGAGACAGGCGGTGAAGGATGGCGCGCGGCTGCGCTTGCGGCCGAAGGTGATGACAGTGGCGACGATCGTCGCCAGCCTGTTGCCGATCCTGTGGAGTACGAGGACCGGCGCGGAAGTGATAAAACCACTTGCCGCGCCGGTTATAGGTGGGATGTTGAGCAGCCTAATTCATATATTGATTGTCACGCCGGTGATTTTCCTCTGGGTGAGGGAGCGTGAATTAATAAAAAGTTCCAAGTTCCAAACTCCAAATTCCAAATAAGTGCCAAGTCCCAACCAGTGGGTTGGGAGCTGGGTTGGAATTTGGACCCCTAAAAACTGGAGCTTCAAAAAAGGGGATGGCTCGCGAGGCAGATACCCGTTAAGAGTAGGGGAACTTAGACGGGTGGTATCTTTATCCGACCATTCATTGCAACACTACGTTACAACGATGCATTTTATGGTCGTTGCCTCGCGAGCCCACTACTCGATAGTTCCTCCCGCTGAAGATCCAGGCCCGCTACCAACCGTCAAACAACAAGCCCTACTCCGAAGTGCATTTCGGGCACATCCTGATGACGCTATAGGCAGAAAAAGTATTCATGTCAATAACTTAATTTAAAGCGATTCCGCGGCGGATATACGTCGGGACATCCAGATCCTGCCCCTGGTGCAGTGTCGGTTCGCTCTTTTCAAAACGGCCCTTGGAAACAATCTCCAACTGCAACTGCGTCTGTCGCAAGCGCGAGGCGGACTTGCGGCCGCGACCGTTCGGCAGTTGAATGGGTGGCGGGTTCGCATGCCTGGAAGTCTGGCGTAACTCCACGCGTGGATTAGCCGCAGGTTCCTCAGCCGCGGCGTTTTCACGACGCGAAGCGACCAGCGTTACCGAAAGGCGATCACCGAAGTTTTCGTCGATGGATGCGCCCATGATGACGTGCGCCTGCTCACAATGGCGGGTGATCTGCTCCATGATCCGCGTCACTTCGCTCATGGTGAGATTTGCGGCGGCGATACTGACAAGCGCCCCTCCCGTTTCGGCGAGACCATGGCCGTTTTCGATCAATGGATGCGCGAGTAATTTGTTGATGACTTCGGTCGCGCGATTTGGGCCCTGAGCTTCTGCGGTGGCCAGCGAACCTTCGGCGTGGCGATCGCGCAACACGCCGGAAAGGTCGGCAAAATCCACGTTGATCAAGCCAGGCTGCGAGAGCATGCGCCAGATGCCCCGCACGCCTTGTGCGATCCAGTCATTCCCGATGGCAAACGCTTCCGGCAAACTCGTTTTTTCATCCACGAATTGCAGCAACTTCTGGTTAGGCAGGCAGATAACACCATCGGCCGCGTTTTTGAATTCATGCAGCCCCGTTTGGGCCTGGCGCTGACGACGACTGCCTTCGCAATCGAAGGGCAACACGACCATACCCAGAACCAGCGCACCGGCTTCCTTTGCAATGCGCGCCACGACCGGGCCAGCGCCCGTGCCGGTGCCGCCGCCGAGTCCGGCCATTAGAAAAACCAAATCAGTGCCTTCGCAGAGCGCGCGAATCTGTTCTCGGTCCTCTTCAGCCGCTTGACGCCCGCGCTCAGGATCGCCGCCAGCGCCAAGGCCGCGCATGGATTTGAAACCCAGGAGAATTTTAGACTCCGAGGGGATCTGCGCGAGTGCCGCGGCATCAGTGTTCAGCAGCGCACAGGGCACGTCCGGCAGGTCAAGGCGCGCGAAGTGGCGCGCGGCATTGCAACCGGCACCACCGACACCAATGACTTTGATTTTGAATTTGCGGATGGATGCTTCCGGGGACATGTGTTTATTGCCGGCTGAGAATATTTTGGAATGATTCCTTGATGCGCATCACGCCGCCACGACGCTTTCGCTGCTGGAAGGAGCCGAACTTTACCAGGCCGATGCCGGTCGCGAATTCCGGCTGGTCGAGGGCAGAGCGAAGGCCATTGACGCAATTGGTTTTTCCGACCGCGACGGGCAGTTGGAAAATGTTCTCGGCGAGTTTTTGAATTCCGGCGATGCGCGCGCCACCGCCGGTAATCACCACACCCGCACGCAGATAATCCAGAATCCCGGCGTCGCCGAGTTGCTGTTCGACGAGTTCGAAAACTTCCTCGAGGCGGAGCGCCATGATTCGGCGCAGATGTTCGATATTTATAGTTTTTCCGGCGAAGCCCAGTTCGTTTTTGACGGTGACAGTCTGGCCTTTGATGGCGTCGTCCACGAGTGCGGAGCCATGCTGAATCTTCAAATCCTCGGCGCGACTGAGCGGGACTTTGAGGCCGAAGGCGAGATCGTTCGAGACGTGATCGCCGCCGACCGCGAGCGCGCCAATTTGTTTAATGATGCCATTGGTGTAAACGGCATATTCGGTTGCGCCGGCCCCGAGATCAATCACGAGCGCGCCCATTTCTTTCTGTTCGTTGGTGAGCAACGCAAGGGATGACGCGAGGCCGTTGAAGACGATCGCTTCGACGTCGAGCTGCAAGCCCTTAACAACGCGGATCGGATTTTGGAGGCGATTGAAATTGCCGTGGACCACGTGCATGTCCACCTCGACCCGGGCGCCAAGCATGCCCACGGGGTCCGTGATCCCGTCCTGGCCATCCACCAGGAAGTGCTGACGGATGGCGTGCAGCACATAGTTTTCGGCAGGGAGATTGATCGCCTTGGCGTTCTTGATCACGTCCTCGACGTCTTCCTTCGTGATTTCGCGGTCGGCGGAAACGACCGGGTGCACGCCGCGGTTGGTGAAACCGCGGATGTGGCCGCCGGTGACACCGAGATAGACGCTGCGAATCTCGACATCCGCCATCTGCTCAGCCTCGACGATGGCGTTGCGGACGTCTTCCGAGGCTGTCGCCGAATCGACGATCTCGCCTTTGCGGACACCGCGGGAACGGCATTGGCCCACCCCAATGATGTTCAGCGCACCGGCGGGGCCTGCTTCACCGACGACGGCACAAACTTTCGACGTGCCGATTTCCAATCCGACGATGATCGATGAGGAA
>DATENK010000721.1:0-6448 GCA_035275085.1 Verrucomicrobiia bacterium
AAGTCTCGTTATTCGCGCTCAGAAAAATCAGGTCGGAGATGAGGACGACGACGGATGGCGGGCCGAACTGCCGCCAGAGCGAGAGGAGTTGGCCGTGGACGATCTGGCGGATGGTGATGGGCGTTGACAAAAGCAATTCCAGCGCGCCACTGCGGCGATCCATACCGAGTTGGCGCGTGGCCTCAGTAGCCAGCCAGACTTTAAGGACCGCATGCGTGAGCATTCCGGAAAAAACAAAAGTAACCTCGTCTTTCCATGTGCGCGGGTACTTGAGGAGGCCCCAGGCCCAGAGTGCGCCGCCAATGACCAGGAGCAGCCAGACGAAAAACGCCTTTGAGCGGTGACGGCTGGTCAGCCAGTAAAACGGATTGAGCGCCAACAGCGTTCGGCGGAATTGCCCCCGGCGTTCGGGAGACTCCCGAAAAATCGACCGCATGATCCAAGACGTTCGTTTGCCGGAATCCGCGACTTTGTCGTGCCAGGTGCGAGGCACGATCAAGCACGCGGACGCCAGGAGAAGCCAGCCGAGGAGGTGGACGGTCGCGAGCGAAACGTAATAAAAATTCGGCCAGAAGCGGCCCATCTGGCGAGCGGCTTCATCGAAGGCAAGGAAACATGTAAAGGAGGGGCTGGGGATGTAAAAGAGCGGATTGGGCACTTTGACATTTTGAGCGTCCGCGATCATTGCGCCTGCGATCGGCAGGATCATGCACAGGATGAGCAAGATGCCGAAGGTGGCGGCCATCGCTTTGCGTTCGTCGCGGCTGATGGCGGAACAAAACATGCCCACCGAAAGAGAAAAAAATACATTATTGACCGCGGCCAGCGTCACGCGCCAGAATTCCCCGCCAGCGACGCCGCCCGCGAGGATCGAAATCGCCATCACGGGAAAGACCGCGAGCATGCCATAAAAGGAATTCACCGAGGTGGCGGCCATTTTTCCAAGGACGATGTCGAAGCCTTTGAGGTCGGTGAGGAACAGCAGACCGAGAGTGCCTTCGCGTTTTTCTTCGCTGATGCAATCGGCGGTAGTACGCAGGCCGACCATGATGGAATAAATGAAGGTGATCAGCGAGAGCGCGATGAAGAGCGCCATGCCGAGCTTTTGCGGCGTGCGCACCCAGGGCATGAGCATGATCCAGCCACCGATCGCGACCGCTGCCAGCACGGAACCGAAGCGCGTGTAATAGG
Source organism: Verrucomicrobiia bacterium (assembly GCA_035275085.1). Classification (GTDB taxonomy): domain Bacteria; phylum Verrucomicrobiota; class Verrucomicrobiia; order Limisphaerales; family DATENK01; genus DATENK01. The sequence goes on from DATENK010000721.1 coordinate 1,192, forward strand.
TGCCGCGTTGCCGCGAAGCGACACGGAGTTCACGGTCGACTATGGGCAGAAAAATCATTTCCAGGCTCCAACTGCCAGGTTCCAAGCTTTAAAAAAGCTCCAAGTCCAAGGAACTTCATTATTCACGCGAGCTTCGCGTGTGAGCCATCGCAGAAGGGCTGCCGCTTGGAATGCTTGCAAGCGCACCATGCGACGGTTTTCGACTCGGTGATCGTGACCATTTTAGGCTCGAGGCCCGTGCCCGCATGCGAGCCATCGCAAAACGGCTGGCTCTTGGAACGTCCGCAGGCGCACCACCAATACTCGCCGGGTTCGACTTTCTGGACAATCGGAGCGCGTTGGCAAATAACAGGTTCAGCCATAAATCATTTTTTCTTTTCAGCGCCATGAACGTGCGCGGCAACTTTGAGGCGCAACGCGTTCAGGCGGATGAAGCCGGTGGCGTCGCTTTGGTTGTAAGCTTTAGTCGGGTCCGCTTCCATAGTGGCGATGTGCGGATTGTAGAGACTCACAGGCGATTTGCGTCCGGCGCAGATCACGTTGCCTTTATACAATTTAACGCGGACGCTGCCGGTCACGTTCTTTTGGCTTTCGGTGACGAGTGCTTGAAGGGCGAGCCGCTCGGGCGAAAACCAAAAGCCGTAGTACACCAGCTCGGAGTATTTGGGGATCAGTGAATCGCGCAAGTGCATTACTTCGCGATCCATGGTGAGCGTCTCGATCTGGCGATGAGCGAAATGCAGAATCGCGCCGCCGGGTGTTTCATAGACGCCGCGCGACTTCATGCCGACGAAGCGGTTCTCGACGAGGTCAACGCGGCCGATGCCGTGTTTGCCGCCGAGCTTGTTGAGCGACTGCATGATGCCTAGCGGGCCCGCAGCCTTGCCATTTACGGCGACACAATTGCCGCGCTCGAAATCCAACGTTACATACTCCGGCTGATTGGGCGCGTCCTCAGGCGAGACGCTCAACTTATACATGTCCTTGTATTCAGCGGCGGAAGCATCCAGCCATGGGTCTTCGAGGATGCCGGCTTCGAAGGAAATGTGTAAGAGATTGCGGTCCATCGAATATGGCTTTTTTGCGGTGGCCTCGACGGGAATCGCTTTCTGCTCGCAGTAACGGATCATTTCGGCGCGCCCGGGGAATTGATTGCGAAAACTTTCGTCGCGCCACGGGGCGATCACTTCCAGATCCGGCGCCAACGCAGCGGCCGTCAGCTCGAAGCGCACCTGATCGTTGCCTTTGCCGGTGGCGCCGTGGGCGACGGCATCGGCTTTTTCGACGTGCGCAATCTCAACCATGCGCTTGGCGATCAATGGGCGCGCGATGCTTGTGCCGAGGAAATATTGATTTTCGTAAATCGCGCCCGCCTGGATCATCGGAAAAATAAAATCGCGTGCAAATTCCTCCTGCAGGTCGTCAATGTAGAGTTTGGAAGCGCCGGTCTGGCGCGCTTTTTTGTCGAGTCCTTTGAGTTCTTCCTCCTGCCCGATGTTTGCACAGAAGGCGATCATCTCGGCGTCGTATTTTTCTTTGAGCCAGGACAGCAGGACCGAGGTGTCCAGCCCGCCCGAATATGCCAGCACGATCTTCATGAGTCGTTCATAATGGATAATGCAAAATCAACTCCAAGTCGAAAGTTGTGTGGCGAATGTTTAATTCAGCCAAAGCGGTGGCATGCCACTACCTTCTCACTTCGAGACCCGGCCGCGATAGAAACGGCGTGGCAGGACAGGAGAGTTATCAAAAATGGTAATGATATTCGTGACGCTGTTGTTTGTGCTGAGCGCTTGCCAGGTAACGAGATTGGTCGAGGCATCGAGCGCGACGCGGGTTTTGCGTTCCGTGGCGAGTTGAAGGCGGGTGAGGTTGTTCGGGCGGCCAACGCTGCTGAAGGCCAGTGTACCATGGTCCGGATCGTACGCGTTGATATTGATTTGGCGCGCCTGATAGCCGGGACAGGAAAGAGTAAACGCCGCTTGCGAAACGGCGCGGTCCGCATCGGGGGCGGCCTGGATGAAAATGGGCTGGGTGTTCGAATAATTCGCGGGCGTAAACGTGAGCGCAACGTTAGTCGTGGAAATGCCCACGCTGCCTGACGTCCTGGCGACATCGAGCCTAACGGTTGAAGCGGGCGGACTGGTAAGCCGCACATGGACGACAGCGACACCGCCTTCGGCCATGTTCAGGAACTGCGGAGTCGCGCAAATCCGCAACGGATTGTTGGTGTGGGAAAGGCGGTAAACAGGCTCATTGCCGAAGCCAGTGTAATAAAGATCACCATCCGGCCCGGTGGTGACGTCGACCGCACCATTGACGCCATTCACAAAATTTTCGACAGTGGCGACTTCGTTGCTGCCGTCGAATGTCACGCGCTGAATACGCCCGGAATTGAAGTCGCAGAAGAAATAGTTTTGCCGGTATTCGCCAGAAAACCCGCCGGAATTGTAGAAGCATCCGCCCGTCACCGCGCCGCCAACGTTGAAGGTGCTGACCTGGCCACCGGTCCCTTCGATGTGCGGCCCTTCTTTGAATACGGTGAACGTGGTGGCGGTTGGGGTGGTGTCCACATAATACGTCCCATTTGCGTCCGGTGCCAGGGACACACCGGAGACACTGACCCGTTCGCCGGGCCGAAATCCATGGGCGGCGGTGGTAGTGAAGGTGATTATGTTCGAATGCCAATACACGCCGCCCGCAGCGATCGGCCATGTGTCCGTGCCATTAGTCCGATATTTCACGCGGGGTCTGATAAACCCATTCGGCTGATTGTTGTCGTAGAGGTTCCAGCCCGCGTGGTCCCCTTTGTCGACGGCAAAAATCTGTTCATAGACCTCACCAGTGGCATCCACCCACACTAGGCCCGTCGTCGGCTGGATCGAGAGCTTGAAGGGATTGCGGAAACCGCGCGCGTAAATGTAATCGTTGTTCGGGCCAGCGCCATCGTGGAATGGATTGAAAACCACTTCGCTGCCGTCAAGGTTGCAGCGGCCAACTTTGGCGGCGAGCGAACTCAGGTCGCTGTTCACGCCCACGCCTGAGCCGAGGTCCCCGATGGAAAAATACAGTTTGCCATCCAACCCGACCGCAATGCCGCCGCCATCGTGGTTGTTACCCTGCGTGGGTAAGCCACGGAGCAGCACGTCGAACCTCGGGGCGCCACCCGGCACTTCCTCGCAGCGAACAATTTGTTGCTCGGATGCGGAAACGGTGATGAAAAAATAAATGTAGTGATTCACCAGGAAATTGGGATCAAAGCACAGTCCGATAAGGCCGCATTCCGAAGAGGTGTAGGCTGACAGGGCAGCAAATACTTCCGGCCGGAGGGCTCCATTCTGCATCACGCGAACCGTTCCGTCTTTTTGCGTTAGGAAGAGGCGCTTGCTGGTGTCCGGCGCCCATTCGATATCAGTCGTTTGACCAATGCCTGGAAGAATAATGGCCGTTTCAGAGAAGTTGGGGACGAGCACCGCGGTCCGCCCCAGGAACGGCAATGCGACGAGGAGCAGCACACGCAAAAACCTGAACGTCATAGCAGAAGCGCCAGTATGCCCGAAAAAGTTCCAGAATCCAAGTTCCAAACAATCGCCAATGCCAGAAAACTGGAATTTGCTGCGCGGTCAGGAGCGATCTGGCATGCTCGACGGCACATGGTCTTTAGCGCATGGCCATTTCTGCTGGTGTTTCTGCCAATCACGCTGATCGGCTTTGTCAGCATCCCGGCGCCATTCAGGACGGCGCGCAAGCTGTGGCTATGCGTGGCGTCGGTGGTGTTCTACGCCTATTGGAAGTTCGAATATGTCCCGCTCCTGTTTTTCTCTATCGCGCTGAACTACGCCGTCGCGGAACTGCTGACGCGCTGCCAAAGCGTCCGCAAGGCCAAGTCGATCCTGACAGTGGGCGTCACAGCGAATCTCCTGCTCCTCGGATATTTTAAATACACGAACTTCATTTTGAAGGCGGTGTTCGGCCTGACGCATCAGCCATTCCACCGCCTGGATATAATCCTTCCGCTGGCGATTTCGTTCTTCACGTTTACGCAAATCAGTTACCTGGTGGACGTCTACCGCGACCGGAATTTGCATTACGGCCTGCTCGATTACACGCTGTTCGTGGTTTTCTTCCCGCACCTGATCGCCGGGCCAATCGTCCGCCATTGGGAAATTATTCCGCAATACGAGAAGCGCAATTTGCAGCCACTGCGTGTGGATTGGGCCGTGGGGCTGGCTCTGTTTCTGTTCGGGCTTTATAAAAAGCGGCTTCTGGCGGACCCGATTTCGGTTTACGCGAACGCGGTTTACAACGCCGCGCAGGCCGGCGAAATGGTCAATTTCTCGAGCGCCTGGCTCGGGACGATTGCCTATGCTCTGCAAATCTACTTCGATTTCTCAGGGTATTCGGACATGGCCATTGGCCTGGCGCGCATGTTTGGCATTCGCTTTCCGATGAATTTTGACTCGCCGTATCGCGCGGCGTCGATCATCGAATTTTGGCAACGGTGGCATATCACCCTGACACGGTTCCTGCGTGAGTACTTGTATTACCCGCTAGGGGGCAATCGACGTGGGGCCACCCGCCAGTCGGTCAACATCATGATTACTATGCTGCTGAGCGGATTATGGCACGGCGCGGGGTGGAACTTCGTCATGTGGGGCGGATTGCATGGTTGCTATTTGCTGGCCGCCCACGAATGGCGACGGTTCCGGGAATATCGCGGATGGAACTGGAACCACTGGAGCTACCGCGGCGCATGCGTGCTTGTAACATTCGTCGCAGTCCTATTTGCATGGGTGTTGTTTCGCGCCCCGAACCTCGCAGTGGCCTCCAATGTCTTTTCGGCAATGATCGGCATGCAAGGCAAGGGGCTGGCTGCGCCGATGGATTACGCTGCTGCGCTGAAACTGATCGTGCCGCTTCTTGCGCTGGCGTTTTGTTTGCCGAATGTGCAGCGGTTGCTCGCCGAGTACGAACCGGTGCTCGAGAACGTTCCGACGCCGGTCGGCAGACTGGCGGTAAGGGTGCGCTTGAACGCCTTTACGGGCGTGTTCCTGGGAATCTGCTTTTTCGCCGTGGTCCGGATTCATTTTTATGCCGCAAGCAGTCCTTTCCTCTACTTCAACTTCTAAGCGCGTCGAAGTGCGGCCACGCTTCTTTGTGGCGCTCGCGGCTGCGCTAGTGGGAGCACTTGGGCTAAATTGCGCCTTGATTTACGCGCAGCTAGGCGTTCCAACCCGAAGCACCGCGTGGTCATATG
>DATENK010000722.1:0-4005 GCA_035275085.1 Verrucomicrobiia bacterium
GTGATTCGCAGTTCGCCGTGAATCTTAGCCCGGCCGAAAGCAAAACCGCGCCGATGACCATTGATGAACTTGAGCAACTTGGCGTGCCCGTGACTGTGGCGCCCCAGGCTCGTGCAGACGCTCGCCCTCCCAGCGCGCGGAAATTTCAGGCCGCCGAAGCGGAAAACCAGCAAAAAATCTGGCGCTGGTTGATCGTGGGCGCGCTTGGTTTTGTGTTAATGGAAACCGTGCTGGCCGCGCGAACTATTGCCCCAGCTTCCGCGACTTCTCCGTCGCAGCCCGCACCGCATTGATGAGCGCCGCACGCAAACCGCCCTTTTCGAGTTCGTGCAAACCTTCGATAGTGGTTCCGCCGGGACTGGTAACCATGTCCTTGAGAGTGCCGGGATGCTTGCCGGTCTCGAGAACCATCTTCGCACTGCCGAAAACAGTTTGGGCGGCGAGTTGCGTAGCCACCTCGCGGGGCAAACCCGCTGCCACACCGCCGTCGCTCAGCGCCTCGATTACCATGTACACGTACGCAGGCCCACTGCCGCTCAGGCCGGTGACTGCATCCAGCAGCGATTCCTTCACTTCAAACGCGACGCCGACGGCGGATAAAAGTCGCTTCGCTAAATCGCCGTCTTCATGGCGCGCGCCGTCGCCCAGCGCATAAGCGGAGGCCGATGCGCCGACGAGCGCCGGTGTGTTTGGCATCACGCGAATGATGCGAGCTTTCGGAAGGCCGAGCGCCTTCGCGAGCCTTTCGATTGGCACGCCTGCCGCGATCGAAATCAACAGATGCTTGTCCGTAAAACCTTCTCGCGCCTCCTTCAAGACGTCGTTCACCTGGTCCGGCTTCACTGCCAAAACCAGCACCTGCGCAAACTGCAGCACTTCCCGATTCGAGTTCGTCGCCTTTCCGCCAACCTCTTTCGCAAATGCCTGGCGCGCTCCTTCGACAGGATCGCTCGCCAATAAATCCTGCGGCCCGGCCAAACGGGCATTCACAAACCCTTTTGCGAGGGCGGTCGCCATTTTGCCGGCGCCCAAAAAGCCGATCTTCAGCTCGCTCGTCACAATCAGATATTAACACCCAGTTTTGCCGCTTCGCAAAAACCAAATTCCACTTGTAACCGGAATCGCCGCGACAGGTCATGTAACCGTCAGCATGCGAACCTGGGTTATGAGCGCTCTTTGCGTCTTGCGGGATTTTCTTTATTTTCCTAGACTCTCGGCCTTGATCCTGAACCGTTTATAGGCATTACCCGCGTTTAGTCGTATGAATTTTCCCTCCCTTTTCCGAATCTGCGGCATCGTCCTCCTGGGCGGTTTCGCTGCGAAGGCCCAACCGGCGAACGACCTCTTTGCCAATGCGTGGGTGCTCACCGGCCTGAACGTCACCACCAACGGCAACTCCGCCCAGCCCAGTAACGCCACGAAAGAATTCGGTGAACCCAACCACGCCGGCTTCACGGGCGGCCGTTCCGTTTGGTTCACGTGGACCGCGCCTTCCAATGCCAACATGCGCGTGTCTACGCTGGGCAGTTCCTTTAATACCCTTCTCGCCGTTTATACAGGCAACGCAGTCAACGCGCTGACACCGATCGCTGCAAACGACAACTCCGCTGCGGGTGGCAACACCAGCCGCCTTGAATTTTTCGCCAACGCCGGCACCACGTATCGCATCGCGATCGACGGCCGCAGCAACTTCGGCACCGGCGGCACATCTTCCGGCACGTATAACCTCGCCCTCCAGTATCTTGGCCTTGTCCAATTTACCACGCCGACCAACAACACCATCCTTCGGTACCCATCAGACGTTTCGCTCGCAGTTCAGGCGACCATGCCCAATCCGGTGACGCGAGTTGACTTTTATTGGACCTACGCAAATCAAGCCACGCTCCTTGGCTCGGCTACAGCGCCACCGTATTCGATGATTTTCAGCAATGGCATCTTTGCCACCAATAGCTTTTTCGCCGTGGGAATTGACACCACCAGCCTGAGTCTGACCTCGGGTATCGTCAGCGTCTCACTGCTTCGTGAAGGCCTGAACATCACCTCACCTCTGGATGGTCAGGGCTACCTGAGTCCCACTCCCATTCCCATTACCGCCGTCGGTCATTCCTTCGCGGGTTCCTTGGTTATAACTAATGTACAGTTTTTCGTCGACGGTCTCGCCATCGGCCAGGATTCAGCGCCCCCCTTCGCAGCCACTTGGAGCGCGGTCACTGGCGGCGCACATCGCATCAGTGCCACAGGCCGAGACGACACGGGCCGCGCGCTTAATGCCGCTCCAGTCTGGGTTACGATCGCTCAGCCCCTCGTCAACTCGAATGCCGTCTGGAAATACTTCGATCGCGGCCAGGACCTGGGAACCGCCTGGCGCGACCCGGCCTACGACGACTCTACCTGGGACGCCGGCCCTGCCGAACTCGGCTACGGCGACATTCCCGACGGCCGCCCCGAAGCCACGATCCTCCAGTACGGCTCCGACAGCCAGAACAAGTACCCCACCTATTATTTCCGCAAAAATTTTGATATTGGCACGGCCGAATACATCTTCCTTGTTGCCTACGTCCTCCGCGACGATGGAGCGGTCGTTTACCTGAATGGTACGGAAGCAGCCCGTCTTAACATGCCGACCGGCACGATCACCTACAACACCTTGGCCCCCGGAAACGCGACCGACGATGGCACGATTTATTTCCCCGTTGCCATCACCCCTGGCCTTCTGCGCCCCGGCAAGAATACCCTTGCCGTCGAAGTCCACCAAAACGTCGGCACCTCTTCCGACCTGTCCTTTGACCTGCAACTGCTGGGCCTCCCTGCGATACCTCGCAACGGCCCACCCCTGGTTTCCCTGACCGCTCCGACCAACAACGCCTCATACCTGGCGCCCAACGAAATCACGATCACCGCGAATGCCACGGACCTTGAAGGCAGTGTCACCAACATCGACTTCCTCGCGGATGGCCTGGTGATAGGGCGAGGCGCCCCGGCCGAGCCGTCGCACGAAGTCACCATCAACTGGGTGAACCCAACCGTCGGCTGGCACACGCTTTCGGCCCGCGCCACAGACAACGAAGGCGCAACGGCCATTTCCGCCAACATCGAGATCGCTGTTTACGATGCCGCCGGTTCTCCGCTCGTCCAAATCATCGCTCCGGAAGCTGGCACCACACGTCAAGGCCCGACTAACATCCTTATCACCGCCCAGGCCACCGCTTACGGCTCAGGATCGCTCGTCACCAACGTGGAGTTCTACGCCGCGCCGGCGGATCCGGGTGCCGTGGCCCAACTCGTCGGCAGCGCCAGCCTTTTCGGCGCTAGTGGCGTCCGAGCGGACTATCAGTTTCACAACACTCTTAACTCGGAGATCGCTGGCGCACCTCCACTCGCGAACCTTGGCGCCAACATTTTCACCACCGACACTGTGGATGGGCGATCTGTGCCCACCCTGCGCTTCGCGGCTAATGATGGCTTGGAGCTCGCGCCAGCCAGCGCGGTATTCGCAAATGCGTACACGCTCGTGGCTCTTTTCTCATTCGATAACATCAGCAGCTGGCGGCGCGTTTTCGATTTCATGGGCGGCATCAGTGACACCGGGATGTACTTTATCAACGGCTCGCCCATCTTTTATTATTTTACCTCACTCGGCCCCGCGGTCATTTCGACCAACACATTTGTGCAAGTCGTCCTCACACGCGATCCAGGGTCCTACGTCACTGGTTACGTCGATGGCGTGCCGCAATTCACGTTTCTCGACGACACCGCCTTCGCGGTGCCAAGTGTCCTCGACACCATCCGCCTGTTCCGGGACGACGGCTCCGAAGCGTCGCCCGGTGCCATCGCGCGCTTCCGCGTTTACGATCGCGTGCTCCCGGCTGAGCAAGTCGCATCCCTCGACCGCCTTCCGCCTATTGCGGGCGGGGCGGCAACTTACAGTGTCCTGTGGACGAACGCCCCATTTGCCACCAACATCATTACGGCCGTCGCGTATGCGGACTCCGGCGCCTCCTCGAC
>DATENK010000723.1:0-2822 GCA_035275085.1 Verrucomicrobiia bacterium
GATCATAGCCGCCGTGTCCCGCATCGATCACTACTGTTATCGGTGAACTGTCGCCGCCCGAACTGCTTCTTCTCGCTGCATACGAGCTGCATGCTAGAAATGTCGCCAGCACACCGGCAGCCGATAAAACGATTCGTAAAAAATTCCCGCGCATCACCGGTCGTCGTTTGCGGGCGCCCCGGAGGGACGGCCCGAAAGTTTTGGTGCTTTGCTACCCGAACTCTGCGCAGGCGCCTCGACCATGCCGCCTTGCACGGCCACTTCTCCTTTACCCGAGTGAACGAGGTGAGGTCGCGTTTTGGTCTCCATGAACGAAGAGTGCGTCAGCAATTGACCGTTTAGTCCGATCCGGGCATACGACCAGGCACGCGGTGCCGCGCAATGCAAAACATGCAATTGATTGTCACGATCGATTTCCGCCTGCGGTTGCTCGAAAGAGATGGTGCGGCCTAACGAGTAAGTGGCATAAACGACGCCACTGTCTTTGTCCTGGACCCGCACGTACAAAGAAGTGTGGTCTGGAAAACGGTTGGTCATCAGCGAATACGTGCGCACATCGCCGGATGCGCCCGCGCCGTCTGGAACTCCAACGGTTTGCTGCCAGATTGGCCGCGCGTCAGTGACTTCGAAGACCCGGGTGCCGGAGTAGAAAAACTTTCCCAGATCCGCGAAGTAAATGTTCGTGCGCACATGATAACCGCCGTATTCGTAAACGGGATATAGCGGTGTGAGATCGATTTGACGGGTGACTCTCTGGCCGGCTGGAATTTTCAAAGGCGGCTCTCGATTTGCTTCGCCGAGCGGTGCAATCGGCTGTTCCTCGCTGCCCGTGATCTCAAAGCCCAGCCAGGATTGCCCGTCCGCGTCGTGAAGTTCAATATCGCGTCCAGCCAGATTCGTGATGGCAACCGTCGCTACGACCGGTTCGTGAGCGATGTATTGCAGTCGCTTGAATTTCAGGTCCACCTGAACCTGCGCTTGTGCTCCGGCGGCAAAAAAGAAAATACAGAACCATGGAAGCGCGCGTCGAAGGTAGTCTGTATGACTCCGGTTGATTCGGATGCAAGCAACACGGTCTCGAAGCGATCGCGTCATCGTCCCGATGGGCTTTTCGATGAAGGAAACTGCTGCAAAAGCCGCGCCGGTTCCGCCTGAACAGCCTGCAGTTCGTCGCCGTAGTAAACGCGAACGATGTAGCCGAGATATTTGCGTTGTCCGATGTCTGCGGAACTTTTTGAGCCGCGACCCTTTTGGCCTGGTCGAACCTTTGCCGCCGCCTCCGAAAGCGATGATTCGGATAATGCGCCGCCGGTTTTTGCGCGCACGTAGCGCACAAGGAGCACTTCCGGATTGGTGTCCGACCAGTCGTGTTTCGAGGTAAGCCATTCGTTGCTAACATCGGCATCAGTCAGCTTGATATCCTTGTCGTTCACAACGTCGTAAAGAAACACCAGGATTTTCACTTTGTTATGGTCGATAACGGTGCCTGGTTGTTTTTTTATCCCGATCTCCAGCGCAAGATTCATTTCGGCTTCCGGATCGGAGGTTTCCCTGGTTTTGACATCAGAGATCCCCATGATTGGACCCTCCGCATTGCCGCCAACATCTTTCTGCGAGGGAACGTCCGTTTCCACAGGAGCACCGCCCGGCTCGGCCGCGGGCGAAGCGGGAACGCCGACTTTCAAACGACGATCGGCCAAAGCGTATGTCGAGCTATCGGACGGACTGGTTTGCTTGATTCTGCGCCAGACATCGTTCGCGCGATCGAACATTTGCATCGACTCGTAGGTCTGCGCCATCTCTTGGAGCACCCCGGTATTGTCCGGTTCGGTGTCCAACGCTTCTTGAAAACGTGCCAGCGCGTTTGTCGTGTCGCCACGTTCCCGGAATTCTTTGCCATCTCGCAGCAATTGCTCAACGATCGACGGAGCGGGTGAAGTCACGGCTGCCGCCGGCGGTATGCTTGGCTGCGCCGCCGCTGGCGCCGGTGTCGAAGCCGAGGACGCCGCTGGAGCATGCGCAACAATCGCAGTAATTGCCTGTGCTGAGACGCGGTTCGCTCGTGCCCGGCCGACATAGTATGACGTCGCAAAGAAAACCTCGGCTATGGCGAGGATTACAATCACACCCAGTGCGGCGTGGAAGCTTGGATCGATTTGAATGGCCCGTGAGAGAAGAGTCCGCATGGGGAGAAATAACCCAGTCTTGTATGCGCGCTGTTGCTAGCCTGTCAACAATCTGCCGGATATTTGACCGCTGAACCGTTAAAACGTTAGAACGGTAACTACCGGCCTATCGCGAGATGTCGTCCTGGCTAAGCATCTTGAATCCTTCGCCCATCAGCACCGAGGACGCGCAATCGGTGTCATCGACGTGCAGAGCGATCGCGGAAAATCCGCGTGGCCGAATCAGCAGGGGATAGGCGAAATGCACATTGACCTCCGCCATGACCAATGCTGCGAGCAGTTTCACCAGTTGCGTCGCCACTTCTTTCATCTCAACCACCACCACCTGGCTGACGCCGAAACCAACATTGTTTTCCCTGAATAATTTTTCCACACCCTGCGGATCGCTCGCGATGATCCGCGCAATAGCCGAGTCGGTGGATTCCGATACACTGAGGGCGACAACGTGTGTGTGATGTGTGCTAAGCAGCTTCACAACTTCGAGCATCGCCCCCACTTTGTTCGGCAGAAAAACCGAGAACTGCTTCACCAGCGGCCCTTCCAGTTTGGAACTCGTTTGCGGCAAGTTGGCAGTCATTTGAATGATGGCAGCGCAACGGAGGCTTGCGCGGTCGCGCCAGCCCAAACTATCTCATT
>DATENK010000724.1:0-5306 GCA_035275085.1 Verrucomicrobiia bacterium
GAGATTCTCCAATAACTGCAGCAAGCGAATGTGAGCCGCGATTCCGGCGAAGGCGATGATGCCGACCTGCGCCAGTTGCATCAATCGATAGGGCACCGTGCTGGCGCCTGGTTGATAAGGCGCGGTGTTCCAAACGAGAAACAGCATCAGTGGACTGAAGCTGCCGACGATCAGCGCAAAAATGGTGAAGCTCATCAATACGGCGGCGAACGATTGAGCAAAGCGCAGATTGAGTCCCAGAAGCGGTGCCAGCATGCCATTGAGCAACGCCGTCCCCAGCGTAGTCAGAAAAATGATCAGCGGGAATTTGATGGCCGTGAACAGCGCTTGCGTCGGCGCGCGCCACCAACCCATCGTAGCTCCGAATAGTCCGGTCCCGACAATGATGACACTCACAGCGATTCCAAACTGCCGCCGCCGGAACGTGTCTACCCATTCCTTGGCCACAGCGGCTTCACCACGTAGTATTACCGGAATATCTGCAAAGCTCGCGGAATGCGTTTGCATCGGGCGTCAACTTATCTTCGGCTATTCGAACAATTGGACAATAAGGTCTCTTCCCCGTTCAGGCCGGCTTAGTCGATCTTTTAAGCTAAGTTTTATATTCAAACCGCGTCTAGCCGCCCGGAGTAGGCCGTAATGCGGCTTGCAGCCACCGCCTCTCTCGTCCTAGTGTCGCGGCGGTATGAACCCTTGGCGAGCTGTCATCGGAGGCGTGTATGTCTTGAACCTTTTATTGATCGCGCCTCTGCCACTTTTCTGCGCGACCAGTAAGTCTGGCCTCATTTTCGATGAGCGCTGGACTAAGGCGGAGGCGCCTTACATTATCAACGGAGATGTTCAAATCGTGAGCCTTACGATCGAGCCCGGTGTTGAGGTCAGGTGCACCAGCAACATCGTCTTCGAGATAGCAGGGTGGCTAAAAGCGAGCGGCACAGCGACCGAGCGAATTCGGTTTGTCCCGGCTGTCGAGAGCGAAAGATGGCAAGGCATCTTTTTCAATTTTACGGGAGACGATTCGGAGCTTAGCTACTGTACCGTTGAAGGTGCCAACAATAGCGGCGTTCGAGTTTTTTATGGCTCGCCGGTCATCAGCCAGTGCGTTGTTACTAACAACACTTCACCAGACTTTGGCGGCGGATTTAATCTGTGGAATTGCTTCTCTGTCATCAGCAATAGCGTGGTCTCCCAGAACTCTGGCGCGCGCGGCGGTGGCGTTTCGATTCGCAACGATACCACGAATGCTTGCTGGATGGTCACTTGTCACATCTCACTCAATCAGGCCTCAGGCCAAGGCGGCGGTGTTTTCACGAGCGGGGGCGCGCTTATCCTGGCCAATTCCCAGGTGATCAGTAACACAGCATCGTTTGGGGCTGGTCTCCGCGCGACGTACGGTGCAGTGACCGTGCTAAATTCGGCTCTCCGGAGCAACTGGGCTGAAGATGGTGGAGGAGGAATAGCTTGTTTGGGAGGCCCTCTAGTCGCCCGGCTCTCGATCATTGCTCAAAATCGCGCCCGCAGCCACGGGGGCGGTATTCGTTTCGAAGGCGGCGGTGAGTGCAGCCTTGAAGACACGGCGATTCTCGAGAACGTTGCGGACTCCAGAGGTGGTTCAATCGTCGGGGGAGGCCTATTTCTCTCGGAGGCATTACTGTCGGTTGTTAATTGTGAGGTTGCAAAGAACAGGGTAATCACTCCCAGCGGTTTTACTGAAGGCGGTGGTTTGTACTTGGAAGGAGCTAGCAGCGGTTGTTGTCTTGTAAACACTCGCATTTCAGAAAACTTCCTAAAAGGTACGTCCAGTGATGGCACACATGGGGGAGCGGGTGTTTTTGTCGTGTCAGCCACTGTGGGGGCAACGAACTGTGTCATTGCCGACAACACCGGTGAAAATCAGTTTGGCGATGGATTGGCTCTGCGGGGCGGTCAAGTAACCTTGATGAATTGCAACCTAGTTTACAATAATTATGGCGCTCACTCGTGGAATGGAAACTTGCGTGTTATGAATTCGATAATTTTTTTCAACAGTCAACAACAGGTTGCTCTTTTTAGCGGTGTGCCTCCCGAAGTTAGCTTCACTGACATTCAGGGCGGATATGCTGGAGTGGGTAATCTCACACAAAATCCTATCTTCCAGAGCCGCACGAACTTCATGCTCGTAACGGGTTCGCCATGCATTGATAAGGGGCACACCAACTCGATTTACAATGACGTGTGCTTCCCGCCTTCAAGGGGTGGCGAACGGAATGACATGGGAGCATATGGGGGGCCGAGAGCCTGCGATTGGATAACGGGAGAAGCACCTGTCGTCCTCATTCAACCGAAGAGCCAATCCACTTGCCTCGGACAAGAAATCACGCTTTGGGTTCGCGCGACTGGAGTCGGAGCACTGCGATATCAATGGTTCTACAATGAAACGAACCTGTTAAGCGGACAAAACAGCACTAACCTTACGTTAAATAACATTCAGAAAGACCAGTCCGGCTTGTATTCTGTTGTTGTATCCAATGCTTTCGGCACGGTCGCTAGTAGCTCGGCACGCATTCTGGTGTTTGATGCCTGCGTGACCATCGGGATGTACGCTGGTTTGAGCATCACCGGCTTGGTAGGCCGAACCTACGTCGTCAGCTCGGCCACAGACTTAAACTTGGCAGAGAATTGGGCCCCCTTGGCCACGAACACATTCACCGAGCCTCACTGGTTTTTCCTCGATACTGAATCGGCGTTTCGTCCGCAGCGCTTTTATCGCGTCGACTTGAAGTGACACTTCAGCCATTGCCAAGAACATTAAATGGACGGCTTTATTGACGGAGTGACATGGCGGCTAACCTGTCCAGCTAAACGCTACAGGTCTCTTCCCTCTTCAGGCCTGCTGACCAAATTATCGCATAACTTAATCGTCGCCTGGTTTAGTTGCTTATTGAAAACGTCGCGTGATTCACTCCTGCACAAGGCCCTAATGCCACCTTCGTTCATGGTTCGGCTCCCTGCTCTTTGGGTCTTGGTGGTGATTTATTATTCGTTGAAACCGATTGACACCGATACAATTGTCGGTATTCTCTCTCCGATGAGCGTCTGCGTCATCTCCGTTGCCGCCTGGCCTGTTCCCTTTTGGAATTCGGAGCCCGAACTTGGCGCCTTTTTGCAACGCAAAGTATGGTTTCCCCACTCCAAAATCGCGACCCACGAGGAGCCAGGAGGACCTACGAGGAGCTACGAGGACCATAAAAATGTGAAAAACGCGTTTTCATATTTCGCCAACGGGCGTTTTCTTGACACCTGCCCTTTCCAAAATCACTGTGCTGGAGACAGAGATTTATGACGACAGTGAACGATTCGTTTAAGGCGCGGCAGACCTTCGATTTGGGCAATGGGAAGCAAGGCACATTTTTTTCACTGCCGGCCTTGCAGAAGGCGGGTTTCTCCAACATTTCGCGGCTGCCGGTATCGCTCCGGATTGTGCTCGAATCCGTGTTGCGCAATTGCGATGGCAAACGCGTGGCCGAAGCCAGCGTGCGTTCACTCGCGCAATGGCAGCCCAACGCGAAGCGCACTGAGGAAATCCCTTTTGTCGTTTCGCGCATTGTGCTCCAGGATTTTACGGGCGTGCCCTTGCTGGTGGATCTTGCTGCGATGCGTTCGGCCGCGTCGCGACTCGGCAAAAATCCGAAAATCATCGAACCCCTCGTTCCGGTGGACCTCGTCGTAGATCATTCCGTGCAGGTGGATTTTTATGGGACGGCGGACGCCTATCAAAAAAATCTGGAGGTCGAGTTCAAACGCAATCGGGAGCGTTACCAGTTCCTCAAGTGGGGCACGCAGGCGTTTGATGGGTTCAGCGTCGTGCCCCCGGGAATTGGCATCGTGCACCAGGTGAACCTCGAACATCTCGCCAAGGGCGTGCTCGAAAAGCAGGGTGTGTATTTCTTCGATACGCTGGTGGGCACCGATTCACACACCACGATGATTAATGGTCTTGGCGTGGTCGGCTGGGGCGTGGGCGGCATTGAAGCGGAAGCTGGCATGCTCGGACAACCCGTTTATTTTCTCACACCGGATGTTGTGGGTGTGCACATGACGGGCAGCCTGCGCGAAGGCGTTACGGCAACCGATGTTGCGCTGACCGTGACACAGATCTTGCGCAAGGCAAAGGTTGTCGGAAAATTTGTGGAGTTTCATGGTGAAGGCGCGGCCAATCTTACGGTCTCAGATCGTGCGACAATCGCTAACATGGCGCCGGAGTATGGCGCGACGATTGGCTTTTTCCCGTTCGACGAAGAATCGTGCCATTATTTGATTGCCACCGGCCGCAGCGAACAGCAGGTAAATCTGGTGCGCAATTACTTCAAGGCGCAGGGATTGTTCGGAGTGCCCAAAGCCGGACAGATCGATTACAGCACGGTGTTAGAATTGAATCTCGCCGAGGTCGAGCCGAGCATCGCCGGCCCGAAGCGCCCGCAGGATCGCATTCCGCTACCGGCTTTAAAGGAGCGCTTTCTGGAATTGTTCCAAAAGCCGCTTACTGACGGCGGCTACAACAAAACGCTGGCCGACCTCACCATGCGTTTCGAGACCGAAGTCGCCACTGCCCCCTTGCCACGGCCCGCGACCGGCGGTGGCGCGCAGGCGCACGAAACGCTGCCGCCCCCCACGAAAGGGCCAAACCAAACTGACAAAAACACCAGCGCGTGGACCGAGTTGGAAATGGCGAATAATCGTCCGACGCCGGATGTGATTGACGAATGCCCGAAACCGACCATGCCCGCGCGCACAACCCTGGGCAATGGCGACATCGTAATTGCCGCAATTACTTCCTGCACGAACACCTCGAACCCCAGCGTGATGCTTGGCGCCGGTTTGCTCGCGAAAAAGGCGGTCGAACGCGGCCTAAAGGTACGCCCCGCGGTGAAGACATCGCTCGCGCCGGGATCACGGGTCGTCATGGATTATTTTCAGAAATCCGGCCTCCAACGCTACCTCGATCAGCTTGGGTTCAATTTAGTGGGTTATGGCTGCACGACCTGCATTGGGAATTCCGGGCCGCTCGATCCGCGCTTCGAGGAAGTTGTGCAGGGCAAAGATTTGGTGGTGGCGGCGGTCCTCTCTGGTAACCGGAATTTCGAAGCGCGAGTGCACCAAAACGTGAAGGCGAATTTTCTTATGAGCCCGCCGCTGGTGGTCGCTTTCGCGCTCGCCGGGCGGGTGGACGTGGACCTAACGCGCGACCCGATTGGCAAAGACAAAGAAGGGCGGGACGTCTTTTTGCGCGAGATTTGGCCGACCCTGGAAGAAGTTCGACAGGCGTT
>DATENK010000725.1:0-3404 GCA_035275085.1 Verrucomicrobiia bacterium
TGTCTCCGTGGTTTGATAATTCTGTTCGCGTCAATGGGCGTATCGGCGCTCGCGCAATCCACCCAGGAGACGCGTGCCTTCGATGCTGCGATTCGCTCCTTCCAACTGGGGACGTACGACCGTGCGCACAACGAATTGGCCACCTTCGTCGAACAATTTCCAGCATCGCCCAAAGCTCCCGAAGCGTTGCTGCTGCAAGCCCAATGCGCCGTACGCCTCAAGCAACTCGATGCTGCGCGCGACATTCTGACGACCAATGCGGCCCGGGCCGGCGACCTGTCCGACCAATACCGCTACTGGCTGGGTGAAACCCACATTCGGGCCACAAACTTCCAGGCCGCGGCGGACACATTCGCTCGGCTGATCCTGGACTTTCCCACTTCACCGCGCCTGCTCGAAGCCGCTTACGGGGAGGCCCTCGCGCGCTTTCGATTGAAGCAATTCCCGAAAGTTATCGAATTGCTCAGTTCGCCTTCCGGCGTGTTCCGCCGCGCTGCGAGAATGCGCACGGATGACGATCTGGTGACGCACGGCGATCTCCTCCTGGCCGAATCTTATTTGGAACAGCGCCAGTTTGCGGAGGCCACTGAATTCCTGAATCGGCTCTCCGACGATCGCCTTTCGTCTGAATTGAAATGGCGCCGCCAGTACCTGGTATGCCGTACGCTTGTGCTTGATCATAAGTTCGACGCCGCCCTCGCCGTGACCACGAACTTGCTCACCCTTGCGCCCGCGTCCGGCGAAGCCGAATTCATCGCTGAATCGACCGGCCTGCGCGCGCGCATCCTGGAGCAATTGGGGGACTTTGAAGCGGCCGCCGAGGCGTACGAACAGAATCTCGCGCCGGGCACGCCTCTGCCGCGACGCCGCCAGGCTTTGCTCAAAACGGTTGAGTTGACATTGGCGCAAAATAAATTGAGCGAAGCGGCGCAAAAACTGGAGACATTTCTTCTGCAGAATCCCGAGGAGAAGACGAGTGAATTCGCCATGCTGGCGCTTGGCGAGCTTTACCTGAGGCAGCATGTCACACGCAAAACCGCTACCAATGATTTACAAATTGCGGCCGGCTATTTCGATCGATTGATTACCAATCAGCCTCCCGGGCAATTGCGTGGCCAGGCATTGCTCCAGCGAGGCTGGTGCTATTGGATCGAAAACAAATATCCGGAAGCCACCGGCGCGTTCCGTTCGGCCGTCGACCTGCTGGGGCCGGCGCAAGATCAGGCGGTCGCGCGCCTCAAGCTCGGCGATTGCCTCTTTCAGTTGAAAGATTACACGAATGCCATGGCCCAATATCGCCTCGCGGCCACGCAGTATTCTGATTTGCCCCGTGTCCGGGACAATCTCGTGGAACTCGCCTGGCATCAACTCCTCCGCGCCAGTCTCGAGGTACGCGACTTTAATTCGGCCAGCGAAGCGGTCGATCGTTTGCTGCAGGATTACCCGACCGGCGCCGTGGCCGATTACAGCCTGCTGATCGTGGCCCAAAACTTTTCATCCGCCGGAAAATATCCGCAGGCGCGCGCGTTGTTCAGCCGCTTCCTTCAAATGTTTCCGCAGTCGCCGCTGCTGCCCGAGGTTGAGCTGGCCATGGCGCGCGCGCTCGGACAGGAGGAACAATTCGGCGCCGCCATTCAAAAATATGAGCAATGGCTCGCGCGCTATAGCGACCATAAACTGATGCCGAAAGCCTTGTATAATCTGGCCCGCACGCATTATCGGGCTGGCAATGATACGAATGCATTAAACCTATTTACAAATTTTCTCGCGCGCTTCCCAACCAACGAGCTCGCCCCGCGGGCGCAGATGTGGGTCGCGAATTTTTATTACAACACAAGTGACTTCCTGAACGCGGAGAGAAGTTTTCAGATGCTCTTCCAGAATACGAATTGGTCGGGCAACCCGCTGGCTTACGAAGCCCGCATGATGGCCGGACGCGCCGCCTTTGCACGGCAGGCGTATGGCGATGCCGAAGGCTACTTCACCAATCTGGTCAACGACCGCGCGTGCCCGGCGGACATTTTGGTGCAGGCGTTTTTCGCGTACGGCGACACCTTGACGTACCAGGCCTCGAACCCGCCGCGTCTGGAAAAATTTAGCGAAGCCAGGGAAGCATTCAGTCGCATTCCGCAATTGTTTCCCACCAGCCCGCTCGCGCCTGCGGCGTTGGGCAGGGTAGGTGATTGCTATCTTCAGCTCGCGAAGCAGGACGCCAAACTGTACGACTCAGCCGCTGAGGCATATCGCGACGCGATCAAATCTCCCGGCGCAGACGTTCACGTGCGCAGTCAGGCGGAAGTTGGCCTCGGTATTGTGTTGGAAAAACAAGCCGCCTTGCGCCAACCGCCGGAAAACAAATCGTTGTTGGTGGAAGCGCGCGACCGCTATCTAAACGTCTTCAATGGCAGCAATCTGCGCGAAGACGAGAAGCCTTCCGCCTTTTGGGTCAAAGAAGCGGGTTTCGCGGCGGCGCGGCTCGCTGAGGACCAGCGGGAATGGCAGGTCGCGGCAAACATTTATCAGCGTCTTTCAAAAGTGCTTCCGCCTATCCAAAGCGCCGTTGAAAAAAAGCTCGGACGCGCCCTCGATCAAACCCGCCTCGCGCGGCCCAATTAATTCCGCAACAGGTTCGGTTACCGTCATTTTGGCGGTTGACGAACCCGGCAGAAAACCCTAATTTTGAATTGTTCGGTTCGAGGATAGTATGCCGGAAATCCAAACAGACGTTCCTGTGGTTAGCCTTACCGAAAGCGCGGCCGCGCAAGTCAAGCACCTCATCGCCACCGATCCTGAGCACGCTGGGAAGACCTTGCGGGTTTTCGTCGAAAGCGGCGGCTGTTCAGGCATGCAATACGGCATGGTGTTCGATGAGCCGCGGCCCGATGACACATCCGCCCAGTTTTTTGGCGTGAATCTACTGGTTGATCCTTTCAGCGCCGAGTACCTCCGCGGCACTGTTGTGGATTACGTGGATGCCCTGACGGGCGGCGGTTTCAAAATACTTAATCCCAAAGCCAAACAAAGTTGTGGCTGCGGGAAATCCTTTGAAGCCTGAGCAGCTCTACCTGCCAGTGCTTAGAATGGCCGTTCCGTGCGATGCGGAACGGCTTCTTTTTTGGAGAGCGAGCGTCCTCGCGAACCGGCTTACTTATGCCGTACTTGCTGCAGGAACGCTTTCGGGCTCACGCCATAAACCCGCTTAAAATGCGCCGCCAGATGGCTTTGGTCGCAGAACCCTACCTCGACCGCCACTTCGGCAATTGATGCTTTGGATCGCATCAACAATCCGCGCGCGCGCTCCACACGACAACGCAGCACGTACTGGTGCGGCGACAGTCCTGTGGATCGTTTAAACAAGCGCGCAAAATGGAATGGGCTCAACCCCGCCGCGCCTGCGAGGGATT
>DATENK010000726.1:0-7069 GCA_035275085.1 Verrucomicrobiia bacterium
CAAAAAAAATGTTCAATCCGTTTGATCGCGAGACCTTCAAGCATGTGACCTCGCAACAAGCGTTGGATCTGTTGCGGCGGTTCGTGTTGAAGGATGCTTAAACTTCGAAGTCGAGCACGAGGACTTTTTCAACGTGCGGGAGCGCGGCGGCCTTGAAACGCTCATGGTCGGGATGCGGCAGATAAGCGTCCCGCGCGTTGGCGTCAGAAAAAGTCATGACGAAGGCGTGAGTAAATCCGTCCGTGAGGCCTTCGGGGCTATTGTTCCGGCCGGAGACGTAATCCTCAATGCCGGGAATATTTTCCGAAATGTCCATGAGCTCCGAGAAGATGCGTTCGATCTCGTCCTCGGAGGTGCCTTCCTTGAATTTCAGAAAGGCCACATGTTTTACTTTGGCCATAGTCACGGTCGGAATGTCCTTCTTTGATTTGAGCCCTGCAACCCTTTTTCGATTTTATTTCGCGGCGAGCGCAGCCTCGATCGCCTCGGTCACTTCGGGCGAATCCGGGGTCACCTTCGGTTCGAAGCGTTTAAGGATTTTGCCATCGCGGCCAATCAGGAATTTTCCGAAATTCCATTTCACATCGCCGGGAAACGGTGAGCCTTCGCCGCTGAGCGCCGCGTAGAGCGGATGGCGTTCGGGGCCTTTGACGTGCAGTTTATCGAACATCGGGAAGCTCACATCGTATTTGCTTGAGCAGAATTCCTTGATCTCCTCGTTGCTCCCAGGCTCCTGGGAACCGAAGTCGTTGCACGGAAATCCCAGGACACTGAAGCCTTTGTCCTTGTACTTGCGATGGACGCCTTCAAGGCTTTTGTATTGCGGCGTCAGCCCGCATTTGGAAGCAACGTTCACGACCAACAGAACTTTGCCCTGGTACGCTTTCAACGAAGTCGGTTTGCCATTAATATCTTTCAGCGGAATTTCCTGAATGTTACCTGCCATGACCGCTGTGGATAAAAGTATCAATCCCGTAACCCAAGTCAGTTTCATATACCCCCGCAGTATGATGAGGGGAGCCAGGATGTCAATGGTAAGACTAATGTCACAACTCTCAGCGAATCACCGCCTGGCCCGTCACGCTACGGCGCATTTGACGGCGCACGACGTTTGGGATTAAATCGCGACCATGGCCCTTGATTATATTTTGGACGAGTTCCCGAAGGACATCGAATTGAAGGGCGGTTTTAAATGCACATTGCGACCACTACAGCCCACGGATGAGCTTTCGTTTCATGAATTTTTTCTCGCCGTACCCACCCAGGAACGCATGTTCATCAAGCATCGGGTGACTGAGCCAGAGGTGATTCGCGATTGGTGCCAGAACATCGATCTCGGACGCAACTTCCCGTTGCTGGCGGTCAAGAACGGTCAAATCATTGCGGATGCGACGTTGCATCAGCAACTCGGCGGCTGGAAACGGCACATCGGGCGTGTGAGCATTTTAGTACATCAGAAGTTTCGCGGCCGCGGCCTGGCCAAGGCAATGGTGATGGAAGTGATTGATATGGCGCGGCAGGTGGGACTGGAACGGCTTGAAGCGGAATTCATCGGCCAACAGGCGGCGGCGATCAAGATGTTCGCCATGCTCGGATTCAGCGAATTAATGCGTGCGCCCGGATATGTGAAAGACATGCAGGCCGTGAAGCATGACTACGTGTTGATGGGCCTGGATCTCAAGACCGATGAGGAATACGCCGGTGTCGGCGGTTGATCGTGACTCCGGAGATTTGTCCCAATTGCGGCGCCGAAGTGCCTCCGAAGGCGCGCGCTTGCCCTGAGTGCGGAGCGGATGAAAAGACTGGTTGGTCGGAGCGCGCGGCGGCGCAGCGATTGGGGGTTCCGGATGACGAGTTTGATTATGACGAATTCGTGAAGGAAGAGTTTGGGGGCGCAAGGCGGCCAGCGCGTCCTCACATGGGCTGGTTTTGGTGGGTGGTAGCAGTGGCGCTGCTATTTGTGACGGCGATGTATTTTCTGGGGCTGTTCCGGCGGTAGCAACGGCTCCAAGGCAGGGCGATGCGTCCCCCACCGGGCGAGCGAATAAACGTTGCAAGTGGCCTTCGAAAGGCAGTAATATCAGGGTAGCGTCGGAAGTGCAGGCGCGGAAGTTTCAATATTTCGCGCGGATTGTTCGTCAATCTGACGGGTAAACAATTGGTAATGCGTTACTTAAACACATGGGTTGGGTTGACTGCGGCAATGGTTCTCGGAGCCTTCGCTCTTCACGGCGCTCCAGCCGTGAAAGCCCTTCGGCTTGAGCCTTCTTCCCTGGCCCTCAAGGACGCGCGCGACGAACGCCGCGTGCTGGTTCTTGGCAAAGTCGAGGGCGATAAATGGATCGATTTAACTTCCGAGGCGAAGCTGCGAACAGATGCTGCCTTCATTAAGCTCGCCACGGCCGGATACATTCGAGGGACGGACAAAGGGACCGCGGACGTCGTCGTCAGCGCAGGCGGGTTGGAAACGAAGTTGCCCGTGACAGTGGAAGATGCGGCAGCGCATCCCATTCGTTTCGTCCGCGACGTTGAACCGGTGATCAGCAAAGCGGGTTGCAATGCGGGCACGTGTCATGGTTCGGCGAAAGGTAAGAATGGCTTCAAGCTTTCATTGCGCGGATATGATCCGGAGTTCGATTACCAGGCGCTGATTAATGATTTGTCGGGCCGGCGATTCAATCGCGTGAACGTGGAGGAAAGCCTGATGCTGCTGAAGCCGACCGCCGAAGTGCCGCATGAAGGGCGTCAGGCGATCAAACCCGGGTCCCGCGAATATCAGGTTTTGCGGCAATGGATCGCGGAAGGCGCGAAATACGAAGATCCCAAGGTCGGGCGCGCGAACAAGATCGAGATTCTGCCCGCCGAAGTGGAAATGGATTTGCCGGAGCGCACGCAACAGTTGCTGGTCATTGCCCAATACCCGGACGGCGCCACCCGCGATGTAACACGCGAGGCCGTGTTCGAGAGCAACAACAAAGACGTCGCGGAAATCAAAGATGGCGTGGTCAAGGCTATGCGACGGGGGGAAGCGGCTATCCTCGTTCGCTACGAAGGTTTATATGCGGCCCGACAGGTGAGCGTGATGGGCGATCGTTCCGGTTTCCAATGGGTGGACGTGCCGGAGCACAATTTCGTCGACAAGCACGTGAACGCGAAGTTGCGCAAGATGAAGATTCTTCCGTCGGAGTTGTGCAGCGAGGCGGAGTTCGTGCGGCGCGTGTATCTTGACGTCACTGGGCGGCCGCCCACCGCCGAACAGGCGCGCACATTCCTCGATGACAAGCTGGCGAGCAAAGAAAAGCGCGAGAAACTGATCGATGATCTGCTGGGCAGCCCCGATTACGTCAATTATTGGGCGAACAAATGGGCTGATCTTTTGCAATGCAGCAGCGAGAACCTTGGCCAAAAGGGAGTATGGCTGTTTCGGCAATGGATACAAAGCTGCGTCGCGCAAAACATGCCGTACGACAAATTCGTACGTTCATTACTCACCGCGGAGGGCAGCGCGTATCAGAATCCGGCTGTGAATTACCTACGCGTGCTGCGTGAGCCCGGAAAAATCACTGAGGACGTGAGCCAGACGTTTCTCGGCGTTCGCTTCAATTGCAATAAATGCCACGATCATCCATTCGAGAAGTGGACGCAGAATCAATATTATCAGTTCGGCGCTTATTTTTCCCAGGTGGCCATCAAGCGGGGGTTCGTGGGCAAGGAAGTGATCCGCAACAATACCGGCGATTCTACGCCAGTTACGGGTGAGGAAATTATTTATCGCAATTACAATGGGGGTGAAGTGAAACATCCCAAGACAGACATGGAAGTGGCGCCGAAAGTCCCATTTGGGCAGGCAGTTCAACCGGCCGGTGATGTGGATCGCCGCGATCCGTTTGTAGACTGGCTGACCTCGGCAGAAAATCCGTTGTTCGCGAAGTCAATGGCCAATCGAGTTTGGAGCTATTTCTTCGGCAAAGGAATTATCGATCCGGTGGATGACATTCGCGCGAGCAACCCGCCCAGCAATCCTGAGTTGCTCGATGCGCTGACGGACGCCTTTGTGAAGAGCAACTTCGACGTGAAGCAGTTGATGCGCACGATTTGCCGCTCCCGGGCGTATCAGCTTTCGTTCCGTGCGAACAAATGGAACGACGATGACAAAATGAATTTTTCGCACGCGTGGCCGCGGCGGTTGAGCGCCGAACAAATGTACGACGCGGTGATGGCCGCGACGGGCGTACGGCCTAACTTCAACGGCATGCCCCAGGGGATGCGCGCCGTGGAAGTGCCGGACGGAAAAGTCTCTGGCGATGATTTTCTGGCGTTGTTTGGGCGGCCAAAGCGCCTGTCCGCTTGCGAATGCGAACGGACATCGAACATTACCCTGTCGCACGCGTTGAACATGATCAATGGCGTAACGGTGAGCGAAGCGATCAATAAGCCTGACAATAAGATCGCAAAGCTCGTGGAAAACCAGAAGGATGATAAGAAACTGGTCGAGGAAATTTATTTGTCGTGCCTGAACCGTTTGCCATCGGAAAAGGAGATCGCAGCCGTCGATCTCAGCAAGGGCCCGCGACTGGAGATCGCACAGGATCTAACGTGGGCGTTGATAAACAGTCCGGCGTTTCTGTTCAACCGATAGGGAAAATATGATCTCGATACCTGGTCAACCTGGCAGCACCTGTGATGGTTTCTCGCGGCGCGAATTTTTACGCGTGGGCGGTGCAGGCTTGTTCGGCCTGAGCCTGGCGGACGTGCTGCGTTTGCAGGCGAACGCGAACCCAATCGCTGACAGCAAAGGCCGGCCGGGCTGGGGAAAAGCCAAGCAAGTGCTGCTGATTTTCCTGCAAGGCGGACCGAGCCATATCGATATTTGGGACCCGAAACCGGATGCGCCCTCGAACGTTCGCGGCGAATTCAAATCGATCAAGACCGTCGTGCCAGGAATTCATGTGAGCGAAGTGATGCCGCTGCTGGCGAAGCAATTGGACAAAGCGACGCTGATTCGTTCGATGAGCTACACACCCGCGGGGCTATTCAACCATACGGCCGCCATTTACCAAATGATGACGGGTTATACACCGGACCGAGTGTCACCCTCCGGGCAACTCGAACCACCTGCGCCGAACGATTTCCCACATTTTGGCTGCCAGGTGTCGCGCTTGAAACCGCCGCAGGTGCCGATGCTGCCATTCGTGATGTTGCCGCGGCCGTTGCAGGAGAGCAACGTGATCGGCAAAGGCGGCACGGCCGGATTTCTCGGCGCGGCGCATGACCCGTATTATTTTTACCAGGACCCGAACAAAGACATTAAGCTGGACGACCTCACCATGCGCAAAGATGTGCCCAAGGAACGGCTCGAGCGTCGCGCGTCGCTGCTGAAGAAAGTTGAAGAAGCAATGCCGGAAATGGAGAAGGCCGTCGAGACGTATGCGCTGGATACTTATTACCAGAAGGCCTTCGACCTCGTTTCTTCCGGCCGTGCGCGTAATGCGTTCGACTTGACGCAGGAACCCGATAAGGTCCGCGACCGGTATGGACGGCACACGTTTGGGCAGGGCTTATTGCTTGCACGACGTTTGCTTGAAGCCGGAACGCGCGTGGTACAGGTGAATTGGCCGGCGGTTGCAAACGGCAATCCCACGGTGGATGCATGGGACACGCACGCCGCGAATTTCGGACCGCTAAGAAACCTCCATTGCCCAAAACTCGACAGCGGCCTCTCGTCATTGCTCGAAGACATGGATCAGCGCGGGTTGCTGAAAGAGACATTGGTGATTGCCATTGGTGAATTCGGCCGCTCGCCGCGTCTTGGCGTCAGCACCTCCGGCAATGGCAATTCGCCCGACGGCCGCGATCATTGGCCGTATTGCTATACGTCGCTCATCGCCGGCGCGGGAATCCGTCGCGCGGCGCTCTACGGCAAGTCCGACGCCACTGGTTCCTCACCATCCGAAAACCCGGTGCACCCGGTTCAGATGCTTGCCATCGCTTATCACGCGCTCGGCATCGATCCCCACACGATCGTCTACAACCACCTCAATCAGCCGCGCGAATTGGTTCCGGCCGAGCCCGTAACGGCATTGTTCGGATGATCGCCACGTCGGACAAAACCGGACATTTCCGGACAAAAAGCACCCCCCCTCCCGTAGAGCTCGTTGATTGTCAGGCACTTAGGACTATGGGTTCTAAAATCGTCCGGATGACCCTGTTGGCTCTACTCGCTGTCTCCGCAGCTCATGGCCAACCCATCCCAAAACTCAATTCCATTTCTCCCGAATGGATTCAGCGCGGGACTACCGTCGATGTCGTTCTCACCGGCGAGAATCTAGGCAGTGCGACCGGATTTATCTTCAGTGGAGAGGCAGGGCTTTCGGCGACGAACATTCCTGCGGCCACGTCCCCATCGCCAACTGTCACGATTGAGTCCGGCTCGGGTGCGATCACGCGCGCCGAAATGCCCCGTGCGGTGGACCAGAAGCGGGTGGTGGCGCGAGTGACGGCATCTGCGAATGCGGCCTTGAACCCGCGCGAATTGCGCGTGGTCACGCCGGCCGGCGTTTCGAATCCGCTGTTGCTCAACGTCGGCCATTTACCCGAACTGCCGGAAACCAGTATTCTGCCGTTGCCGGCGGCAGTGTCGGGCGTCATTGGTGCGGCGGCCGAAGTCGACCAATTCAAATTCAAAGCCAGTAAAGGACAGGAACTTGTCTTCGAGGTGGATGCCGCACGTCGGGGATCGCCCCTTGATGCTTCGCTTTCGGTCGCGGACACGAAAGGCAAGGAGTTGGCCCGCAACGAGGATTATAATGGCCTCGATTCGTTGCTGACGTTCAAAGCACCTGAAGACGACGAATACATTCTTCAGATTCGCGATTTCCGATACATGGGTGGGGGCAACTTCAATTATCGCCTGTATGGCGGTGCCCTGCCCTACGTCGAAAACATTTTTCCTTTCGGCGGCCAGCGCGGGAAGCAGACCGAGATCGCCCTGAACGGCAAGAACCTGGAAGGTACGGCCAAAATGACTTTGAACATCGCGCCCAATTCGCCATTGGGCCGGCAGGATATT
>DATENK010000727.1:0-2598 GCA_035275085.1 Verrucomicrobiia bacterium
GATTACTTCGTTTCGCTTTCGGCCGGACGGCGGAGTCCAGGCCGCGCCATTGCAGTTGTCCGAGGAGACTCTCTTCAACCTCGAAGACAACCTGCTTCTGTTTTTCACCGGTTACGCGCGCGCGGCTTCGGCAATCCTCAAAGAACAGGACGACAAGAGCAGGCAGGCGGACCCAGCCATGACCGAGAACCTGCATTTAATAAAAGAGATTGGGCAGCGCAGCCAAACCGCGCTTGAAGCCGGTGACCTGCGGGAATTCGCTCACCTTATGGATGTGCACTGGCAACGGAAGAAAGAGCGTTCCAAGGCGATGAGTAACACCGCCATCAATGCCTGGTATGACTCGGCCATGGCCAACGGCGCGCTCGGAGGAAAGGTTATCGGGGCAGGCGGCGGCGGTTTCCTGATGTTCTATGCCGGCAATAAGGTGAGGTTACGTCACGCCATGCGGGAACAAGGATTAACTGAAGTGCGGTTCCGGTTCGATTTTGAAGGAACCAGAGTTTTGAACCAGTGAGCCCGGGAGCCGATAGCCTGGGCCTCTCTGGCTGGCCCGTTGCCATTGTGGCCGGCGGCTTGGCGAAACGCCTCCGGCCGAAGACCGATAAGATTCCGAAGGCACTTGTCACTGTGGCAGGTCAGCCTTTCCTGGCTCACCAGCTCCATCTGCTCAAAGACGCAGGCATTCGGAAGGTGGTGTTATGCGTTGGTTACCTGGGGGACATGATTGAGGCACGGTTCGGTGATGGGGCGCAGCTTGGGCTTGAGCTGAAGTATTCGTATGACGGCCCGCACCCGCTGGGGACTGGAGGCGCAGTCAGGAACGCGCTCGAATTTTTGGGCGACCAGTTCTTTGTCTTGTACGGAGACTCCTATCTCCCGATTGACTACGGTGCTCCGGCGCGCGCTTTTCTGGCCAGTGGAAAACGTGGACTCATGACGGTCTTTCGGAACGAAGGCCGCTGGGACACCAGCAATGTCTGGTTCGCCCAAGGCGTGATCAGGCGGTATGACAAGGAAGAGTTGTCCGCTGAGATGAAGCACATTGATTATGGACTGGGCTTGTTTCGCAGAGAGGCATTCACATCGCAACGCACCGGCCGCGCCTTCGATCTTTCGGAAGTGTATCGTGAATTGATCGCCCGGGACCAGCTGGCGGGTTACGAAGTCGAGCAACGCTTCTACGAAATCGGGTCCCCTGAGGGGTGGGCCGAGCTGGATGCCCTCCTTCGCAAACAGGAATCGCTCGTCCAACCATGAGTTACGCCGAACAGCATCTTCGCGAGACCGCTGATATTCTGGCCAGGCTTGACCCGGACCTTTGCGAAAGGGCGGTCTCCACGCTGGCTGACGTCCGCGCGCGGGGCGGACGCCTTTTCATCCTTGGGGTAGGCGGAAGCGCGGCGAACGCTTCCCATGCGGTGAACGATTTCCGCAAGATTGCGGGAATGGAATGCTACACGCCGACCGATAACGTCGCGGAGCTGACGGCTCGCACCAACGACGAAGGCTGGCCAACGGTCTTTGTCGAATGGCTTAAAGGAAGCCGGCTCAACGCGAAAGACGCAGTCCTGGTGCTGTCGGTTGGCGGCGGAACGGTGGAGAAGAACATTAGCCCGAATCTTGTCAGGGCCCTGCAATTCGCGAAGGAACGCGGGAGCACGATCCTCGGTATCGTCGGGCGGGATGGCGGTTATACAGCCCAGGTGGCCGACATCTGCATTTTGATTCCAGCCGCGAATGCGGACAACACCACACCGCACACCGAAGCTTTCCAGGCCGTGATCTGGCATTTGCTCGTTTCTCATCCCGCGCTCAAGGCAGCCCAGACAAAATGGGAGAGCACGACGTAAGAAAACGGCGCGCCGTTTTTCTCGACCGCGACGGAGTCCTGAATCGAGCGCTGGTTCGCGGCGGTGTGCCGTTTCCGCCGGGAACGCTCGAGGAATTTGAGCTGGAGAAAGGTGTAATTGAAGGCTGCGCGCGTTTGAAAGAGGCAGGCTTCGTCCTCGTCGTCATTAGTAACCAACCAGACGTAGGACGGGGGAGCCAACGTCGGGAAATCGTGGAGACGATGCACGAAACCTTGCGGGCGGCGATTCCCGCGCTCGATGCGATCGAGGTTTGCTATCACGCCGGCAGCAAACACGGCGACCCCTGTGATTGCCGAAAACCAAAACCGGGAATGCTGCTCCGGGCTGCTGTCGCCTGCGATCTCGATCTCACGCGCAGTTTCGTCATCGGCGATCGCTGGCGCGATATCGATTGCGCACACCGCGCCGGATGCCGTGCCGTCTTGATTGAGCGCGGCTACCAGGAAGCATTACGCGCGAAACCGGAATTCACCGTGGCCAACTTTGCCGGGGCTGTCGCCACCATCCTTGGCCTTGCAGCGCGAAACGACCTGGCGGAGCCGTTCCCCCGGCACTAGCGTCGGGCCGCCGTGAACGCACAGCTTCTCCTCGACTTGCCGATCAAGATTTTCGCCGACGGCGCCGATCGAGCAGGAATTTCCTCCCTTTATGCGAAGCCTTACGTCAAAGGGCTCACGACTAACCCCCGCTTGATGCGCAAAGCCGGGATCGCGGATTACGAAAA
>DATENK010000728.1:0-6221 GCA_035275085.1 Verrucomicrobiia bacterium
TGTTCGGTGCGTGCTTTCTCAAACGCCTCCTCTCCCCAGGCGTACCAGTCGACTGGGTTATGCTGGTGCTGCAGGAGGTAGGGAGATTTCTCGCGCGCGAGCCGATTCGTAAAACCCGGTTTTTCTTTCGTTGTCATGGAACTTCCAGTTGGGTGCGACGGCGAGTGCTGCCCGCAACCTGCGAGCAGCCCTAGCGCGCACCACATTGCCGTTTTGAATGCCACACCGCAACATAGGCATCCCTGCGAGGGCCGCAAAGGCTTAAAAGCAAGCGGCGCATTC
Source organism: Verrucomicrobiia bacterium (assembly GCA_035275085.1). Classification (GTDB taxonomy): domain Bacteria; phylum Verrucomicrobiota; class Verrucomicrobiia; order Limisphaerales; family DATENK01; genus DATENK01. The sequence continues at coordinate 283 of DATENK010000728.1, forward strand.
CGTGTCAGAATGCGCCGCTTCCAAGTTGATCGCTGCCGCGCGAATTATTGCTTCGGCGTTTGCGAGGGCTGCTGTGAGCTGCTGCTGTCGCTCTGCGAACTGCTGCTGCCGCTCTGCGAACCCGATTGTGAACCGGTCCCGCCTTGCGAGCTACTGCTCGATGAATTTGTTTGGTTCGTTTGGCTGCTGCTGCTCGGAGTGCTTATGCTGCCGCTGGAGCTGCTGCCGGAATCGCGCTGCATTGAGCCGCTGGAACTACTCGATCCGGAGCTGGTTCCGCCCTGGTCACGATTTTGATCGCAGCCCACCCACATCGCGGCGGCTGCTAATAGCACAAAGATTTTTTTCATTATTACCTCCTATGGTTAGTTTGAACTATCCGGCCCCAAGCTCCCGTTAAAGGCTCTTTCCCGCAAATGGGGTGATGCCCGAAGCCATTTAGCTACTGGCTAATTGGGGTATTTTCGTAGCCTATAACAGCTACGATTTGGGGTAAGCGGCTACTCTGCATCGGACGCCGCCGGCGAGCACTGCCGATTTGCACCGGAGTGGCGCCGACGCTTTGAACTTGCCGATCGAGATCCGCTGCGTCATTGCTCAGGACCATGATGCATGCCGCTGTTTCGATCACTATTTTACTCGCGCTCACTGTGCCACTTGGCGCGACTCCCATTTTGCTTCCCCGCATTTCCGGTGAGTGGATTGACATCGCATCCGACCCGGACCTCGGCGAACTCACCGATACCAAACAGCAACCGGTCGATTTTGCTATCTGGCAGGCCGCGGATAAGACGTGGCAACTGTGGTCGTGCATTCGCACTACCAAAGCTCCGGGTAAAACGCGTCTGTTCCATGCATGGGAATCGCCCGACCTATTGCGCGCGAACTGGAAACCAAAAGGCATCGCAATGCAAGCCGATGAACATTTCGGCGAAACGCCGGGCGGTTTGCAGGCGCCGCACGTAGTAAACGTCTCGAACGTGTATCATATGTTCTATGGCGATTGGGAAAATATTTGCACTGCTACGAGCAACGACGGCAAACAATTCACGCGCCGCTTGTACGACAAAGGACGTTCAGGCATGTTCACAGAAGGGCAGGGGAACAACACGCGCGATCCGATGGCGATCAACATCAATGGCAAATGGCACTGCTACTACACCGCGTACCCCAACAAACAGGGCGCGGTGTATTGCCGTACCAGCAGCGACATGCGCGAGTGGACCGATTCGAAAATCGTTGCATTTGGCGGCGAAGCAGGCAGCAACTCATTCTCTGCCGAATGTCCTTTTGTAGTCGAACTCACTCGCGGAGAATTCTATCTGTTTCGCACCCAGAAGTACGGCGCGAATGCGATTACCCGCATTTACCATTCGCACGATCCGATGCAATTCGGCATCAATGAAGATTCGAAATATCTCGCCGGCAGCCTGCCGGTCGCCGCGCCCGAACTCATCCTCCACAAAGGACAATGGTATATTGCCGCACTCGCGCCCTCGCTTAAAGGCATTCGTCTTGCCCGTTTCGAATGGGTGGCTAAATGAGCCTGCGCTGCTTTCCGGGAACGGCTGATTTATCGCATCATTGGCCGGATGCAGAATAGATGCGCAGTTCGGCGGGGTTGACGCCGCCCTGGGGAACGGCGAGGTAAAATTGGCGACGTTCATTGGAAAAGAACGATGTGCGTGCGCCCGCCTGAGTGGCGATGCGGTCGATGCGCTCGTAATTGTCGGGGTCGCGTTGAGCGACGACGTCAATGAAACCTTCACCGCAAGAGATGTAAATGGATTTTGATTTAGGGTCGTAGAAAAGGTCATCGGTATCACCAGAAAGGGCCACATGGGCAACCGGCTTTCCGGCGTCGGTGTCAAATACCACGAGCTGGCCGGGCTTGCGACACCCCACCAAGAGACGATGGTTTGATTCGTCGAGGGACATGGGGTAGTTGGCCTGAAATCTTTCCAGCGCCCATTTTGCAGCCACCGTTTGTTTCTTTCGATCCACGACAGCGATTTGTTTCGAGTCAGGAAGGTTCACGAAGATTTTGTCGCCTTGTGCTTCGAGCTGAAATGATTCGGGGTGTGCGGACAGTTTGATGGCGGTCAACGTTTTCCACGTTGTGGGATCAATCGCGGCCAACGCGCCGTCACCGTAACCCACGTAAACGCGGTTCGCTTTCGCATCGAAGCGGACATTGTCGGCGTCGTCGAGAGCCTTCATAGTGGCGACGAGCTTGTAATCCTGACCGTCGTAGATGCGGAATGTGCCGTCATCGCCGTTGGCGACGCCGATCTGGTTGGCACTGGCGAGATAAAGAACGCCTGTGGGTTTGTGCAGACTGGTGATCGAGTGAAGACGTTTGGCGTTTTCGATGTCGAGGATTTCGAGTGTATTATTGCCGAGTGCCGCGACGAAAAGACGCTGGCCATTGGCGTCGATGGCGAAATGATCAAAGCGGCCTTTGATGCCTGGGAGTGGAATGGTGTGTGAGAGCGCGAGTGGCTTTTTCGGTGCTGCATTGCTCATGAGTGCAATCACACAGGCTGCCACGCACAGGATCGTCTTCATGGAAGAGCGGACCTCAAGTTTCCCGACAACAGCCTTCGTCATGCACTCAGGATTACCCGACCTTCCGCGCAATTCAAATCCGAGAGAAGCCAGGTATTGCCGGGCCTTGAGAGAACGGTGTTCCTTAAGGTTGCCAGACACCGTAGGCGGCCTGATAAATCGGATTCAACGTCTTTCCCAATATGATCCGGCCTAAGTTTAGGCGCGGGGATGGGACTGGTCGTAGGCTTTTTTGAGGCGCTCGGTGGTGACATGAGTGTAAACCTGTGTGGTGACCAGATGGGCGTGGCCGAGGAGTTCCTGGATGCTGCGGAGATCGGCGCCGGCGTCGAGCATGTGGGTGGCGTAGCTATGACGCAGTTTGTGCGGGGTGAGATTCGGATCGAGGCCGACGGCGGCCAGGTGGCGCTTGAGGCGGAGTTGCACAAGCCGAGGATACATGGGCTTGGGTTTCTTCGGGTGCGCGAGGAAAACCGGCATACTGGGGGCGGGCGGTTCTGATAATTGGCGCCAATAGGCTTCAATCGCCTGAAGGGCGGGAGCGCCTATGGGTACGAGACGTTCCTTTTTGCCTTTGCCGCGGACGCGTGTGCATTGCTGGTTCCAATTGATGTCCTCCGCCTTAAGGCCGCAAAGCTCGCTGATGCGCAAGCCGCAGGAGTAAATGACTTCGAGGATGGCGGCGTCGCGATGAGCGATAGTTCGGTCGTCCCCCTCTTTGACGTCCTTCAACGGGGCCCTAAGGAGATCTAGCATTTGTTGCGGTGTAAGGAAGCGGGGCAAGCGCTTAGGCAGCTTGGGGAGAACAATATCTTTGATGGGCATCCGTTCGACCACCCCGCGGCGCAGCAGGAACTTGTAGAACGAGCGCAACGCGCTGAATCGGAGTTGCGTCGCAGCGCGGCTGAGTTGATGCCGGCCGAGGGAGCGGAGGTAAGCGCGAAAGGCATCGCGATCGAGAGATTTCCATGCCGGATGCGATTTTCGCTCCTCGTTGTGCCACTCGGCAAATTCGGTCAGCGCCTGTTGGTAATTGCGCTGAGTGTAAATGGAAGCAGCGCGTTCGGTGGCGAGGTATTGCAGGAAGTCACGAACGTGTTTGTCTTTCGCCTCCATGCTTGCGCGGCGCTAGCTGCCGCCGAACGTGCCGGTCGGTTGGAGCTCTTCGCGCGGCGGAAATTCAAAAGTCACCTTGCCATCTTCCCCAAGCACCAAATAAGCGGCGAAATTGCGCCCGGTCTTCGACACAAATTTGTCCATAACATCGGTTTTACCAGTGGTCAGCAGCTTGGCCATTTGCTCGCGTTCAATGGGTTGCTGGAGAATGGTTTTGCCGGATTTGAATTTGCACGGCTTCTTCTCGGCCTGGACCTTTTCGCAGACGTAATTGTTTGCGGTTTCGAAAACCTTGCCGCCGCACTTGGGGCATTTGCCGACAGATTCCTGGCCGGTGAAATCATATTTCTCCTCTTCCTTCGGTTTCCCTCCTTTGCCGCCCTTCTTTGCGCCCTTCGGCCGCTCCTGAAATTCAAACGCGACCTTCCCCTCCTTCACGACGAGGAATGCCTGGAACGGCCGGTTCTTCTTCGAAATAAACCGCGGCAGCAAATCCGTTTTTCCGGTGCTCAACAGCTTCTGCATTTGCGGCCGATCGACGGTCTGCTGCAAAATAATTTTGCCCGAGCGGAACTGGCAGCTCCGGTCCTTGCCGACCGCTTTCTCGCATACGTACGACATGCCGTTCTCGAATACATTGGATCCGCACTTCGGACATTTGCCTAGCGGCTCCTGTCCGCTGAAATCGACCGGCTCGTCGCTCTCGGAATTTCCAAAGTCGAATTGCACTTTGAACTCGTCTCCGAGCTTCAGAATACTCGCGAAGGGCTTGCCCATTTTGCTCCGGAACCCTTGTAGCGGACCAATCGTGCGGTTGGTGATCAGTTCTTCTGCCTCGGAGGGTTCGAGCATTCGCCCGCCCAAAATCTTGTAGATCGAGAAATCCCCCTTCTCACATTGGAAGGTCTTGTACGTTTCGCGCACTTCACCGCCGCATTTGGGACAACGAACCTTCAAGGTTCCGAAATCACCGGGGATCGTGTCTCCCTGGAATTGTTTTGTTTTCCAGACGATCGCCTTGGTCATCCCCCCGATCTCGTCCATGAACTCCTTGCGCTGGAGTTGGCCGCGTTCAATCTGGCGGAGCTTGAACTCCCAATCGCCGGTCAGCTCCGGCGCAATCAATTCCGGAAGTTGTAATCCGCGCAACAGGGCGATAAGCGAAAATGCCTTCGGGGTCGGGACCAATTCGCGTCCGTGCCGCAACAAATACTTCTCGTAGAGCAAACCTTCGATGATGGCCGCGCGCGTCGCGGGTGTACCGAGGCCCTTGGCCTGCATCGCGTCGCGCAACTCTTCGTCCTCGATCAATTTGCCGGCGCCTTCCATCGCGGTCAGCAACGTCGCTTCCGTGAAGCGCGCCGGCGGCTTGGTTTGATGCGCGTTCACTTCGACCTTGATCGTATTTACGGTTTCGTTCGGCTCGACCTTCGGGAGACTCGGCGACTGCTCATCCTGTTCTGTTTCACGTCCGTAAACGGCCATCCAGCCAGGCTTCACCAGCACCTTGCCCTCAGTTTTGAATGCTTCCTCCATCACGCGCGTGATACGCGTCGTCACCAGTGATTCCGCTGCGGGGAAGAAGATGGCCAAAAAGCGCTTGGTGACCATGTCATAGAGCTTCGCCTCTATTTCATTGAGATTCTTGGGCTCGTTCGATGTGGGAATAATGGCGAAGTGGTCAGAAATCTTTGCGTTGTTAAAGATCCGTTTGTTCGGTTTCACCCAATCCTGCTGCAGGATTTGATTCGCGAACATCGCATATTGCGTGTGGACGAGCGTTTCCATCGTGCTATGCACGGTCGGGATGTAATCCTCGGGCAGCGCGCGGGCATCCGTTCGCGGATAGGTGAGCACCTTATGCTTTTCATAAAGCGCCTGCGCGATCTTCAAGGTCGTGGAAGCCGAAAATCCAAAACGTGAGTTCGCATCGCGCTGCAAGCTGGTCAGGTCATAGAGCAACGGAGGAAGGCTCGTGGCCGGCTTGCTCTCCTCGGTGACAACGCCGGTTTTGCCCTCGCACTTCGCCCGGATGGCCTCAGCCTTGGCCGGGTCCCAAATACGCTCGGCTTTCAGATCAGCGCCTTCAGCCTCTTTGGACTTCTGGAAATTTTCATCAAACCACCGGCCGACGTATTCGCCCGCTTTTGCCCCGAAGGTGCCGAGTACTTCCCAGTAATCCTTGAAGACGAAACGCTTAATCTTTTCTTCGCGGTCCACCACGATCGCTAGCGTCGGCGTTTGCACACGCCCAA
>DATENK010000729.1:0-3621 GCA_035275085.1 Verrucomicrobiia bacterium
TCGTGCCCAATGATTGGAACGCCCTGTGATGTGCCGGATCCCAAAAAGATGAATTCAAACGACATTTGCGGCGAGTCGATCCAATTTTCGTTTCAATTGCTTTCGCGCCAGCGTAGCATACTCCGCAGGCCGCGCGAACGAATTTTGCATGCTCACGACGCTCCGCATAAAAAATCTCGCCCTGGTGGAAGACCTCACGCTCGAATTGCGGCCTGGCCTCAATATCATCACCGGCGAAACCGGCGCCGGTAAATCGATCCTGATCGGTGCACTTAATCTCGTCCTCGGCGAACGTGCCGACCGCACCTTGATCCGCGCCGGTGCCGACGCGTGTTCGGTGGAAGCCGCTTTTGATGCCTCGCATGTAAACGACCTTCTGACCGAGCACGGTCTCGACCCTTGTGAGAACGGCCAGTTGATTCTCAAACGCACATTTTCGGCCTCCGGAAGCAATCGCCAATTCATCAATGGTTCGCCTGCCACGCTCGCCATTCTGGCGCGTATTGGCGAATCACTGGTGGACATTCACGGCCCGCATGAGCACCAATCGCTCCTGCATCCCGCAAAGCAGCTCGCCATCCTCGATGCGTTCGGTGGATTGCAAGAACGACGCCTGCAATTTACCGGACTGGTCCGCCGCCAAACAGAACTGCAGCACGAAAAGATTGCCCTGATCGTCGACGAAAAGACTTACGCGCAACAGTTGGACCTGCTGCGCTTTCAAGTGAACGAGATCACCGCGGCGCGATTGCAGCCGGCCGAAGAAGTTGCGCTCGGACAGGAGTACCAGCGGGCCAGCAACTCCGCGAAGTTGCTGGGACTTTCGCAAAGCGCGCTCGCCCTTTTAAGCGGCGGCGACCAATCGTTGCTCGATCAGGCCGGCGCGCTCGGCCGCAGCTTGCAGGAACTTCAGCGGACCGACCCTGCCGCATCCGCGCTCCTGGCCCAGCATGAGCAAGCCGTCGCTCTTCTCCGCGATTTGCAAAATGATTTGGCGCATTACAGCGAACGCCTCGAGATCGATCCCGCGCGCCTGCAGCAGCTTGAAACCCGCTTGAACCTCATCAATTCGCTCAAACGCAAATATGGCGACGCGCTGGCCTTCGGGGAGGAAGCGGCCCGCAAATTACAGGCGCTCGAACAACGCGACGCCGAGCTCGAACGACTCAACGCCGCCATCACTAAAGCGGATGCGGAAATTCAAAGCGCAGGCAACGAACTCTCCCGCGAACGTCGGAAGATCATTCCGCAACTGGCGAAGGCCGTGACCAAACAACTCAGCGCGCTCGGATTCAAGCAGAGCCAGTTCGACGTGTCGATCAGCGCCGGCAGCAGCGTAACCTCCTCCGGTCTCGATACCATCGAATTTCAATTCGCACCGAACCCCGGCGAACCCCCCCGGCCTTTGCGCGCCATCGCTTCCTCGGGCGAACTCGCGCGCGTCATGCTCGCCCTTAAAACCGTTCTTGCCGTCGTGGATCAAATTCCAGTTCTGATCTTCGATGAAGTCGACGCGAACGTCGGCGGCGAGACCGCCTCGGCCGTTGGCGAGAAAATGCGCCAGATCGCCCATTCGCGACAAGTCCTCTGCATCACTCACCTCCCGCAAGTCGCTGCGCAGGCCACGGCTCATTATGCTGTTACCAAAGAGACCCGCACCGGGCGCACCACCTCCCAGATCCATCTTCTCGAAGGCAAAGACCGCATCACCGAACTCGCCCGCATGCTCGGCGGTCAAACCGACGCCGCCCGCAAACACGCCACCGCGCTCCTGGAAGCACCAGACTCTTAATCCCCGACCACACAACAGGAGCTCGCATAATGGATCGCGCGCTCACAAGCGAATGGCTTCGGATCAAGACGGAAGGCGAATAATTCCACTGAGGTCTGGCGCAAACGTCTGAAAGTGCCGCACGTTGATGGTGAAAATGCGTGCCGCCTTGCCTCGCCGAGCAGCCTGAAGATGGAGCATATCAAAAATCCCGCCTCCGCGAGCATCAACGCTTTGGCAATCCACGATCGCCTTACGATAGTCGGCGGTGCTGAGATCCAGGATTGCCAGTCGATTTGCCACATTATTCTCGATCAGTTCGGCTGCTTCCGCTGGCGATAGCTGAAGATTTAGTCGCCCTCCTGTGAGCGTGGCAAACACCTCGGACAGCGCGTGGTTGCAGGTAAATCCATCTTTGCTGTCGCTCAGGGCGTCGACTCCGCGCTCATGGTGAATCTCCTCTGCAACCATCGCCGCAATGAGAACGGATGAGTCGAAATAAGTTTTCATAGCCGCTCATCGCGCATGGCGCGCACGGCTTCGGCAGCATCGAACTTTTCTCCCCCGGTCGAGACGATTAACAGCCCCTTTCGCTTTTTGATAAGACCGCCTGTAAACGGAACGGGAGTTAGCTCCACACGGTTTCCCACTACTTCTGCCTTGAACGCCGCTGGTTCGCGCACGTGCAGCGCTTTGCGTATGCTCCGCGGCAGCACCAAACGGCCAAAGCGGTCCATTGTAACAATCTTGTCCATGCCATTCGCCTTGCCGTTTGGATTGCCATAAAGCAAACCACATTTGAGGCGATATGTTCGGCTTACCCCTTGGTAACACGCAGTGTGCGCCACCAAGCGGCAGAATCTGAAATGGTTGCCTTCAGCGCATTCGCGGCCGCAGTGGGCATCCCGCTCGGTTGAACATAAGCACGGGAGCAGCAAGGCCCTTCAGCGCTGGCATCGTTGCCCAAAGCCTTGCTGCGGTTTGTAAATCTCACGGATTGAACGACCTTTAGGTGGGTCAGGCAATGGGACATTTTGAACCGATTGAAAACCACGGCATCATTGGGGACCTGAACACGGTCGCCCTGGTGGCACTGGATGGCGCGATTGATTTCTTTTGTTTCCCGCGCTTTGACTCGCCGTCGGTGTTCGCCTCGCTACTTGATGCTGAACGCGGGGGGCATTTCAAGATCGCACCGGAACTCAATGGCGCGCGCCGAAAACAGTTGTACTTGCCGGACTCGAACATCCTCCTCACGCGCTTTTTGGCGGAAGACGGTGTGGTGGAGATCTCTGATTTCATGCCCGTTGGCGAGTCTGCGCCGGGGCATAACCTGGTGCGCCGCGTCAAAAGCGTTCGTGGCGAGGTGCCGATCCGAATGACCTGCGCGCCGCGATTCAATTACGGGCGTTCAAAGCATCATTGCGACGCCGGCGGCAAAGACATCGTCTTTGTTTCTGAAGGGCCGGACAAAACCTCGCTGCGACTCTGTAGTTCGGTGCCGATGTCCGTGAAAAATGGAGACGCGATCGCCAGCTTTACGTTGCGCGCGGATGAATCGGCGTTCTTCGTGCTCGAAGATGCCACGAAAGATCAGGCTTGTCGCAGCGACCGCTACGTCCCGGAAGCATTCAAGGCCACCCTGAACTTCTGGCGGAAATGGATGAGTCATTGCCGATACGAGGGACGCTGGCGCGAGATGGTGAATCGCTCCGCGCTAACGTTGAAGCTGCTGGTGTCGCGCCCGTATGGATCGCTCGTCGCGGCACCGACCTTCGGCTTGCCGGAACTCATGGGCGGCGAACGCAATTGGGATTACCGGTACACGTGGATTCGCGATGCCTCCTTCA
>DATENK010000730.1:0-3146 GCA_035275085.1 Verrucomicrobiia bacterium
ATTTGGTCGTCGTATTAGACAACCGTGAAAACCGGAGCGACCTAGACCGCGCGGTTAAAACATGCAATGAACCCGGTACTGGAGCGACTCAGATTCCGTCGCTTCTCCAGCGTGCAGCTTCTCATTGCGCTCGCCGTTCTCTTGATCTGTGCGCCCTTTGTTGAAGAACTCGAAGGCGGCCACCTCATTCTTTCGGTTTTGTTTTCGTTGGTCCTCATCGCCGCTGTGGTTGCCGTCGCGGATCGCAAGCGGACCCTCGCGATTGCACTCGTTCTCGCGGTTCCAGCCATCACAGCCAGATGGATCAACCATTTCCGACCGGACCTGGTTCATCCTTCCGTTTTTCTGATCTGTGCACTCGTGCTGTTGGCGTTTGTGATTGGGCATCTGCTGAGCTTCATTCTGCGTGCGCCTGTCGTGACCGTGGACGTGCTCTGTGCGAGCATCGCGGCTTACCTGATGCTGGGTCTGACTTGGACGGTCGCATATTGGCTAGTCGACCAAGTGACGCCCGGTGGAGCTTTCTCTTTCAACACCGACCGCGGCGAGCATTCGATGAACGGATTCACCGGATTTTATTTTAGCTTCATCACCCTCAGCACGGTCGGCTACGGCGACATCACTCCGGTTTCACGAGCGGCGCGCTGGCTTGCGGCATTGGAAGCGATGACTGGTCTGCTGTATGTGGCGGTGCTGATCGCCAGGCTGGTTTCACTTTATTCAAGAGCCAAATCCGATGATTCCTGACTAGCTGGCTCGAATTTCAGGAGATGCATGTAGCCCTAAAGTCTTATAGAGAAACTTGCTGCGCACGAAATAGTTCTTCGTTATCATCGAAAGCCGTCTGAACACGCCGCACATTTATGAGGCTTGAAAACGCGAAACTATCGATTCGCCTGACCGCCGCCTTCACTTTTTCGGCGTTTTTAGCCAGTTGCGCGACGGCGCCGCACGCAGGGCGCGGTCCCGAATACGAGCCGACGGCGGGCATCATGCGCGAGGCGCGCTCGGCAAATGTTCCAGTTGAAAAGCGAGCAGCCGATTATTTGCAGGCTGCCGCCATCACCGGGCCATTGGTGGGAACCGGGATTGGAACACCTGCCTGTGAAACCTATAACGCTGCGTGTGGCGAACTGACAATGCTGCTCCGTTCAAGTGAAGGAGGACGTTTGTGGGACCGGTCACTAGCCCTCAGCGGCGCGAACACGACGTACCGTTTGCGGCTCGAGCCCGGACGTTTCCCCGCGACGTGGGCGCCGGATTACTTCACGTCATTTGAGGAACCGAGCCAGATCAAACGGACATTAATTAAAAGGGATGTCATTCAAGACGGAGTCGGAGGCGCGTTGGTTGGGGTGCGGTCGGTGACGCCGCGAGAACATTTTGCGCCAGCGAAAGGATTGACCGCCGCGGTCACCGCCACTGTCGATGTCCGCGGATCGGACGCGGTCCTTGCTTTGCGACGTCCGAGCAACGATCCCTTCGCAAGGGTGGACGGGAAGGTGCGGCCCCTCGAAGCGGACTTTTCCGCTCCTATCTCCTATTTCAGGCCGCCTAACAACCTGCTCCTGTTCGACCTGATGGGCATGTTGCGTGGCGTCAACATGATGGAGAAAACAGGGCTTTATTTTCTTGAGCCGTACGATCCCAGCCGAATTCCAGTCGTTTTTGTGCATGGACTTATGTCGAGTCCTTATACATGGGTTAAAACGATTAGCGGCCTTCAGCAAGACCCCGAGGTACGCAAGCGTTACCAACCGTGGGTGTTTGGGTATGCGACCGGCAACCCCATTCTTTATTCCGCGCTCCGGCTGCGTGAGGAACTGGCCAAAGTGGACAAGGTTTATCCAAACCATCTTCCCTATGTGCTGGTCGGCCACAGCATGGGAGGCATGCTGACGCATGCCCAGGTCACCACCGTTACCCGCGAGATGTGGGAGAAGGATAAGAATATCGGACAAACCGCCAAAAGCATCTTCAGCAACAATTCAAGTGACAGTCTCATCGTTCGCGCCATGACTTATCATGCGAATCCGCGGATCAAACGCGTTGTCTTTATCTGTACCCCACATCGCGGGAGCAATATGGCCAGCAACGGGATAGGTAAATTCGGGATTAGTTTGATCACTCTTCCAGTACAACTGCTTAGCACTGTGAAGGACTCATTGACCAGTGCTGAAGTCGCGCAATTAACCGGCAGTTCCAAACGGCTGCCGAACAGCATCACGGGATTAAAGCCGTCGAATCCAGCGTTCCCGGTGGTTAACGAAGCACCAATAACCGTTCCCTATCACTCGATCATTGGCGATAGAGGAAAGGGAGACTGTCCAACCTGCACCGATGGTGTGGTGCCGTACTGGAGCTCACACCTCGATGGCGCGAAATCGGAGCAGATCGTTCCAGGCCCGCATGGTTCAGCAGAGCTGCCACAAACCATCACCGAACTTGACCGGATTCTGCGTTTGAATCTCGGACTGCCGGCCACCCCCCGAGCGCCACGAACTACCGTTGCTCAGGTCGCGCGTTGAGGAGTTTAGAACGGCCGTGGCGGCCGCACATTCATCTGTAGCCGCTTCCCTATGGGAAGCGCAGCACTGACTGATGGCTGATCACGTCGCCCACAGGGCGACGGCTACAGCTTGTTTTTCCCACGAAGCCGCAGTCGCTACAACGTTACAGGTTGCAGAAGTTGAAACTGCATCAAGGTCCCGGGAGTAATTACTAATGTGCCGGCGGTATATCCATAGCGCGCCTGCCGCCCTGTCATTGCAGGATGACCTGGTTGAAACTCATTCGTTTTGACTGGGACGTTGTGACCGTTCACGGACACAGACGTCAGTTCCACGACAAGTGGCTCGTTTTTGCGCGGATTGTAGCGAGAAGATACTATCTTTCCGAACGCTTTGCTTCCAGCTTTCAACACCACCTGGCCCTTAACGGAGACGTCTTTAGCAAGTTTTCCTTCGAAACTTCTACCTACCACAGTTTTCGAGCTAAAGGAGCTGACACTGCTTACGATGAGTGTTGTTCCAGCAGGAATGGTAGCCGCATTCACAGATGAAGCGACAATGCACCCGCAGATCATAGAGGTAACTGCAATTATTTTTGTTTGTTTCATAAGAGTTGTAACTGGGTTTTCAGTCAGG
>DATENK010000731.1:0-15012 GCA_035275085.1 Verrucomicrobiia bacterium
AATTTGGCTCGGCCCTTTCCGGGCCCACCGAATTCCGCGGCGAGGTGACGCTCGCGTTGAACGATCCGGAGTGTATTTCAAAAGTTTGTGCGTTCGCCAAGAGCGACCTTGGCTTCGATTACCTCGTCGATATTTCGAGCATCGATAACTATGGGGAGGATCCGCGCTGGACGATTATTTATCATGTCTACGGATACTCGCATCATGCGTATTTGCGCGTGAAAACGAATGTTTCCGAAGAGAAAAGCGAACTTCCGACCGTGACCACCGTGTGGCGAACGGCGGATTGGCATGAACGCGAGATCTACGACATGATGGGAATCCGTTTTCGCGGCCATCCTGATCTGCGGCGTATTCTGATGTGGGAAGGCTATCCGTATTTTCCACTGCGAAAGGATTTTCCTCTGGCCGGCAAACAGAGCGCCATGCCGGAGGTCGCGTTCTCTGATCGCGCGCCGCTCGAAGGCGGGCCGTTCGTTACCACACCCGGCGGCAAAGATACCGTCGCCCGCGAACCGCGCGTGCGCGTGCCTGAAACCGATTCGCTCACCACCAATGCGCGTCTTGAGCGGCGTCAGGACGTAAAAGACATCCACGAACGTCCCGAACACCACAGTAAGCCGTGATGAACGCGCCCGTCCAAAACCTCGAGTTCCGCGAGCCTGCATCACGCGTTGCATTGGCCACAGAAGAGTTGGAAGATCTACACGGTCAGAAGATGGTGCTCAACATGGGGCCGTCGCATCCCTCGACGCATGGCGTCTTGCGCATATTGTTGGAACTGGATGGCGAGATTATTACCAAAGCGGTTCCAGACGTAGGTTATTTGCATCGCGGCGATGAAAAGATCGCCGAGAACATGACCTACACCCAGTTCATTCCTTACACGGACCGCCTCGACTACCTCGCGCCGCTGGCGAACAACGTCGCGTACGCGCTTGCTGTCGAGAAATTGTTAGGTATCGACAACCAGTTGCCACCGCGTTGTCAGTTCATCCGCGTTATCTGTTGCGAACTCGCGCGAATTTCGTCACATCTCCTTGGACTGGGCGCCTTCGCAATGGATATCGGCGCCATGACCGTGTTCCTTCACACGTTCACAGAACGTGAAAAAATATACAATCTTTGCGAGTCGCTGACCGGTGCCCGTTTCACCACCACATACACCCGCATTGGCGGATTGTCGCGCGATCTGCCGCCGGGATGGGTCGAGCAATGCCGCAAATTCCTGGGAGAAGTAGTCGTCAACTTTGATGAAACTGAGCAACTGTTGACGCGCAACCGCATCTTCGTCGATCGCACCCAAGGCGTCGGCGTCCTGTCGAAGGAGAAGGCGATCGACTACGGGATTTCCGGTCCGAACTTGCGTGGCAGCGGCGTGGATTTCGACTTACGCAAGGCACATCCTTATCTCGTTTACGACCAATTGCAGTTTGATGTACCCGTGGGATCTAAGGGTGATTGCTATGACCGCTATCTCGTGCGCATGGAGGAAATGCGGCAGAGCGTGCGCATCCTTCGGCAATGCCTCGATAAGCTTCCGTCCGGCCCAATCAATGTCGAGGACGGCAAGATCGTGATGCCCGCCAAGCAGAAGGTCCTTACGCGGATGGAGGAATTGATTCACCATTTCATCCTGGTCACGCAGGGAATTAATGCGCCGCCTGGAGAAGTTTATTTCAGCGCCGAAAATCCGAAAGGCGAGTTGGGCTTCTACATTTGCAGTCGCGGGGGTGGCACCCCGTATCGCCTGAAGATTCGGGCCCCATCGTTTGTGAATCTCAGCGCACTCCCAGACCTGCTACCCGGCCACATGATCAGCGATATCGTCGCGATCCTCGGTTCAATTGATTTCGTCATGGGGGAATGTGACCGATGAGTTTCGCTGTGCCAGCAAATCTCGAAGCCGACTTGGACGAGTTGCTTACGCATTACCCGCAGAAGCGCAGTGCCTCGATCATGTTCCTGCACGCGATCCAGGAGCATTTCGGTCACATTTCTAATGAAGCGATGGAATGGGTCGCCGCCAAACTCCATCTGCAGCCTATTAACATTTATGAGCTGGTGACGTTTTACCCGATGTTTCACCAGAAGCCCGTTGGCAAATACCATCTGAAAGTTTGCCGTACATTAAGCTGCGCGCTCTCCGGCTCGTACAAGCTCCACAATCATTTCTGCAACAAACTTGGCCTGGATCCTAAAGCGCACGGCCCCCAAACCACGAGCAACGGCAAATACACGGTCGAATTTGTCGAATGCCTGGCCGCTTGCGGGACGGGCCCGGTAATGATGGTGAACGAGGAGTTTCATGAAAAGGTTGATCAGCGGAAGGCTGATGAGGTGCTGACGAGGTGCGCATGAAGTTCCAAGCCGCAAGTTCCACATTCCAAACAAGTTCCAAATCGCAATGCCCAACTTGGAAATTGGGACTTTTTGCATGGCTGCCGAACATGGATTTGAACCATGACAAACAGATCCAGAGTCTGCTGTGCTACCGTTACACCATTCGGCAGTGTAGTGATGGCCAAGGTACAAATCTTTGGCCGCCAGTCAAGGGGACAGAGCCTTAATTATGCCACAGGAACATAGGCTCATCCTCAAAAATGTCGATCGCCCAGGCTACACGCCGCGCCTCGATTCTTACGGCGATTACGCGGTGCTACGAAGGGCGCTCGCACTCACGCCGAAAGCGCTGCCCGACGGAAAAACCATCACTGGGCCGGAGCAGATTCGCGAAGAAGTGAAGATCTCCGGCTTGCGCGGGCGCGGCGGAGCAGGATTTTCCTGCGGCCTGAAGTGGTCGTTCGTCGATCGCAAGAGCGGCAAGCCCATCTACCTTATCTGCAACGCCGACGAATCCGAGCCCGGCACGTTTAAGGATCGGCAGATCATTTACAAAGATCCGCATCAGATGATCGAAGGCATGATCATCGCCTGTTACGCCAACGACGTGCGCCTTGCCTACATCTACATACGTGGGGAGTTCACTGAGGGCGCGAAAATTCTCAACCGCGCTCTCTCCGAAGCGCGCGCCAAAAACTTTCTTGGCAAAAACATCCTCGGGAGCGGTTACGATTTGGAAATTCACGTGCACCGCGGTGCGGGCGCTTACATCTGCGGCGAGGAAACCGGCCTGATCGAATCACTCGAGGGCAAACGCGGTTACCCCCGCATCAAACCGCCGTACTTCCCTGCCGTCCTAGGGCTCTACATGTGCCCGACCATCGTGAACAACGTCGAGACATTGTGCGCCGTCAAACACATCATGGAGATGGGCGGCGCGGAATTCGCAAAGCTCGGCACGCCAAATAACACCGGGACTCGCATCGTCTGTGTCAGCGGCCACGTCCGAAAGCCGGGCTACTATGAGATCCAGATTGGCAAAGCGACTCTGCGCGAATTGATTTTCGATCCCGCCTTCGGCGGCGGCTTGCCTGAGGGCCGCAATTTGAAAGCGATCGTCCCCGGTGGATCATCAGCGAAAGTTTTCAAGGCCGGCGAAAAGGTGAAGCTCAAAAAGAAAAGTCCGGACGGCAAAGATACGGAGCAGGAACTGGACGTTTTGGATCTGCCCTACGATTTCGATTCCATTATGGCCGCCGGCAGCATGTCGGGCTCGGGCGCAATCATCGTCATGGACGATTCGACCGACATCGTCGAGGCGCTCGCGAACATTTCGGAGTTTTACGCCCACGAAAGTTGCGGTCAGTGCACGCCGTGTCGCGAGGGCTCACTCTGGATGTCCAAAGCACTCCATCGCCTTAGCCATGGTGAAGGACGCAAGACTGACGCCGATTATCTCCTGCATATCGCTGACAACATTCCCGGTGGCCGAACTATTTGCGCCTTCGGCGAAGCCTGCTCATGGCCGGTGCAAAGCTTCGTCACAAAATTCAAGGACGAGTTCATCGCCAAAGGCGGAGCGGGTGCCGCACCAACGAAGGAAATGAAAATCGCGGCGAGTCCCCAATCATGAGTGTCGCGGCGCCTACAGTTGAAACGTTGACGGTCAAAGTGGACGGGGTCGCGATTGCCGTCCCAAAGACCATGCCGGATCCAATCACCGGCAAGCCGCTCGCCACCACCATGATCCAGGCGTGCGCTCTGGCGAAGGTCGACGTGCCGCATTACTGCTACCACCCAAAACTGCCCGTCGCCGGGAATTGCCGGATGTGCCTGGTCGAATTCGGCACGCCGGCACTCGGACCGGACCGCAAGCCCATCATCAACCCCGACGGCACGCCAAAGATCGCGAAGTCCCCGCGCCCCGCGATCGCCTGCGCCACACCGATTTCGCCGGGCATGGAGATTTATGCGAGCACGCCCGGTGTAAAGCAGATGCGCGAAGCTGTCCTCGAATTCCTTCTCATTAATCATCCGCTCGATTGCCCAATCTGCGATCAGGCCGGTGAATGCAAACTGCAGGAATACTCCGTCGAGTACGGCCAATCGCGCAGCGCCTTCGTCGAGCCCAAGGTGCACAAGCTGAAACGCGTCGATCTCGGACCGCGCATTGTTCTCGACGCGGAACGTTGCATCCTCTGCACGCGCTGCATTCGTTTCACCCGCGATGTCGCGGGCGACGATGCGCTTGGGATTGTCAATCGCGGCAGCTACAGCGAGCTCACGCGCTACCCCGGAAAGAAGTTCGACAACAATTATACCCTGAACACGGTGGACATCTGCCCGGTGGGTGCGCTGACCTCAAAAGATTTTCGCTTCAAGATGCGTGTTTGGTTCCTGAAGGAAAGCAAAAGCGTCTGCACCAGTTGTGGCACAAATTGCAGCATTGTGATCGGCTCGCGTGAAGAAAGAGTGCTGCGCTACGAACCGCGCGAGAACGATGCCGTCAATTCCACGTGGATGTGCGATTACGGCCGGCTCAACTATAAGTGGATCGATCGCGACGATCGTCTCACCGAAGTGCGCGCGCGTTCGGGCGCGCGCACATGGACCGCTGCGCTTAAGGAGATTTCGGAGCTGCTGAAAAATTCGGAGGCGGGTTCGGTCGCCATCGTCGCCTCAGCACGCCAGACCAACGAGGAACTGTGGTTGCTGAGCAAGTTAGCACAAAAATATAATGCGCTGACTGATTCCATTGCGCGCAGTGGCGAAGGAGACCGCCTGCTCTTGAATCCGGACCGCAACCCGAATTCGACGGGCGCGCGTCTGATCGGCATTGCTCCGCCGGTACTCGGCTCAAATATCGCTAAGATCGCCGATGCCGTCCTGAGTGGCCGGGTCAAAACGCTCATCGTTTTCGGCGAAGACGTCGCTAAACATGGCATCTCGGTTGAGAAGGTCCAAAACCTGATTGTATCAGACATCCTCCCGAACGCGACAACCGCCGCAGCCCATTATCTTCTGCCGGGATGCGCGCATGCGGAAAAACGCGGCACATTCACGAACGTCAAAGGGCGCGTGCAAAAGTTTATGAAGGCCATCGAACCGAAAGGTGATGCCCGGCCGGAATGGGAATTCCTGCATGACCTCGTTTATAATGTCACCGGCCAGAACGGTTTCGTCACCATCGAAGGATTGTTCAACCAAATGGCGGTCGAAGTTCCAGCCTTTAACGGGCTTACGTGGGCGGCTGTCGGCGACACTGGAGCGCAGGCGAAAATATGAGCGACTTCCTCCTGTTCAGCGCCTTGAAAGCCATCATCGTCTTCTTCGCGGTCCTGACGATGTTTGCATATGCAGTCCTGGTCGAACGGCGGGTCGCCGCGTTCATTCAGGGTCGGGTCGGCCCGAACCGCGTCGGGCCCTTTGGTCTGCTGCAACCACTCGCCGACGGGGTTAAAGCGATCTTGAAAGAGGACTTTACGCCTCACCACGTCCGTAAAGTTTATTTTTGGCTCGCGCCAGCGATCACTATGGTTCCCGCGTTCCTCACGGTGGCCGTGATCCCGTTTGGCTCCATCCTGGGCAACCAACGGATGGTTATCGCAGACTTGAACGTCGGCATTCTTTATACATTCGGAATCGTTTCCCTGGGCGTTTACGGAATCGTGCTCGCCGGATACGCGTCGAATTCGAAGTATCCCTTCCTCGGCGGCATCCGCTCCAGCGCGCAGTTGATCTCATACGAAATCTCGATGGGCCTCTCCGTTATCCCATTGTTCATGCTGGTCGGTGATTTGAATCTCAGTTCGGTGATCGACTATCAGAAATCTGCCTTGTTCGCTTGGCTCATTTTCAAACAGCCGATCGCCTTCCTGATCTTCGTCGTGGCGGCGTTTGCCGAAACCAATCGTTTGCCCTTCGACTTGCCCGAATCGGAACAGGAATTGGTCGGCGGCTACAACACCGAATATAGCTCCATGAAATTCGCGCTCTTTTTCATCGGCGAATACGCCAATATGATCGCGGCTTGCGCCATGATGGTAACGCTCTTCCTGGGCGGCTGGACGCTGCCATGGTTCGGTTTCAATCAACCCGCGGACACCCTCCTGAAGGGCGTCGCCCATATCGGCATCTTCCTCGCGAAGCTCGGACTGCTGCTGATGCTGTTGATCTGGGTGCGCTGGATGTGGCCGCGTTTCCGCTACGATCAACTCATGGATCTTGGCTGGCGTCGATTTATTCCGCTCGCACTGGCCAACATTCTCGCGACCGCCGTATTTTTGTGGATGCGAACGCAATGATTGTTAAACGACCAAAACTTTCCTGGTGGGAACGCCTTTATGTGCCTGCTTTCCTCGGCGGGCTCAAAGTCACCATGCGCCACTTCTTCAAAAAGAAGGTCACGATGCAGTACCCGGAGGAGAAGTGGGTCGTCCCCGAGGGCTATCGGGGTGCGCCCTACCTCGTCCACAATCCCGAAGGCCGCATCAAATGCGTCGCCTGCCAGCTTTGCGAATTTGTTTGCCCGCCCAAGGCCATTCGTGTGCATCCACCCGGGCCGCCGGGTGCGCCGGAGGTCGGTAATGTCGAGAAAGCACCGAAGGAATTCGAGATCGACATGCTGCGCTGCATATTCTGCGGCTATTGCCAGGAAGTCTGTCCCGAGGAAGCCATCTTCCTGATGAAAGACTATTCGCTTACCGGCCGCACACGCGAGGAAATGATCTACAACAAGGAAAAACTGCTGGCCCTCGGCGGTGTGCATCGCGACCAGGTTCGCAAATGGGAGAACAAGGCCGAAGAGGCAAGGGAACAAGGGGTATCGCCTTAAGATGCAAGCCACCGATATTTTCTTCATCGCGTTTGCTCTCCTGGCGCTCGGCTGCGGACTCCTTGTGATCACCAATCGCAACCCAGTCAACAGCGCGATGTTTCTGGTGCTCACCATCGGTTCCCTCGCCGGCCTCTTTGTGGTGCTGAACGCTTTCTTTCTCGCCGCCGTCCAGGTGCTCGTCTACGCCGGCGCGGTGATGGTGCTCTTCCTTTTCGTCATCATGCTGCTGGACCTCAAGGAAGAACAGCGTCGCACCATCCGAAAATTCTCCTTGGCCCTCGGCGGCCTGGCGGTCGCCGCCGTCGCCTTTTTGCTAGTGCGAACCGTTTGGTTCTCTGGAGTTGGCCAGGCGGCTCAACCGCAGATCGAAGGTGGCACCCGGGCGCTCGGCACGGCGCTGTTTCACGACTTCGTGCTGCCGTTTGAAATTGTCTCCGTAATTCTTCTGGTCGCCATGGTCGGTGTGGTGCTTCTAAGTAAGAAGGAACTGAAATGAAATCTCCAAATTACAAGTTCCAAGTTCCGCATAAATTCCAAGCAACAAAATCCATGGGCTTATTGGAACTCCCGATTTGGAACTTATTTGGAGTTCGGAATTTGGAACTTGAAGCTTTTCATCACCGCGCATGATCACGCTCGAACACTACCTCATCGTGAGCGCCTTGCTTTTCAGCCTCGGCCTCTTGGGTGTCATCGTCCGCCGCAACCTGCTCATCATTTATATGTCCCTCGAATTGATGCTCAACGCTGCAAATTTGGCACTCGTGGCCTTTTCGCGTTTCACCAATCACCTCAACGGGCAGATCATGGTTTTTTTCATCATCACTGTTGCCGCCGCGGAAGTCGCGGTCGGCCTTGCGCTGATTGTCGCGCTCTATCGCAAACGGCAAACTGCTCACGTGGAAGATCTCACCCTCATGAAGCTTTGATATGGCGCTGGCGAACATAGCGTGGATTGTGTTACTGCTGCCGCTGGTCTCTGCGGCCGCTATTACGCTCTTCACAATGCGCAACCCGAGATTGAGCGGGCAACTTTCCATTACTGCCGTCGTAGTCTCATTCGTTGCCAGCCTGCTGCTCTTCGGAGTTTACAAAGGTTCCGCTGCAGTCACCTCCACCGCGCTACCGTGGTTGCACGTCGCGGACCTGAACGTCGATATCGCGCTGCGAGTGGACGCACTCAGCTTACTCATGCTGCTGATCGTTACCGGCGTGGGCGGTCTAATCCATATTTATTCCTGGGGGTACATGTATGAGGATCCGGGCTTCGCGCGTTATTTCGCCAGCCTCAGCCTGTTTACCTTCTCGATGCTTGGCATCGTGCTCGCCAGCAATTTCGTGATGATGTTTATTTTCTGGGAATTGGTCGGTGTCTCCAGCTATCTGCTGATTGGCTTCTGGTACGAACGGTCCGCGGCCGCCGACGCTGCGAAAAAGGCCTTCCTGACGAATCGTGTTGGCGATTTCGGTTTCCTCCTCGGAATCATTATGATCTGGGCATTGGCAGGCTCGGTCCAATTCGACCAACTCCAGGGAAGCACCCAAGCGCTCGGTAAATGGGCCACGATCGCAGGGTTGCTCATTTTTTGCGGCGCAGTTGGCAAATCCGCCCAATTCCCGCTGCACGTCTGGTTGCCCGACGCCATGGAAGGTCCGACGCCCGTTAGCGCTCTGATCCACGCCGCTACAATGGTGGCCGCCGGCGTTTACATGCTTTGCCGCGTCTCTTTCATTTTTACAGCGCAAGCCCACGATGTAATTGCGTGGATTGGCGGTTTTACTGCGCTCCTGGCGGCGCTAATTGCCGTCCAGCAGAATGACATCAAACGCATTCTGGCGTATTCCACTCTCTCGCAACTCGGTTACATGGTGCTCGCTGTAGCGATCAGTCCCACCGCCGCCATGTTCCACCTCGCCACCCATGCGTTCTTCAAGGCGCTGTTGTTCCTCGGTGCCGGCTCGGTCATATACGCGCTTCATCACGAGCAGAACATCTGGAAAATGGGCGGACTCAAAAGGCGCATGCCGATAACCTATTGGACTTTTTTGATCGGCACGCTCGCGCTTTGTGGTGTGCCTCCATTCAGCGGTTTCTTTAGCAAGGACGCAATCCTCGCGGCCGCGGCGCATCATGGTGTCGCATTATTCTTGATCACAGCCCTCGTTGCCGTGCTCACCACGTTTTACATGTTCCGATTGTTCTTTGTTGCCTTTGCCGGTCCTGCTCAAGCCGAACACGCGCATGAATCACCGAAAGTCATGACCTGGCCGTTAATTCTGCTGGCGATCCCCTCGATTCTCGCAGGTATCTGGGGAATCGATCAGATGCTCGGCGGGTTCTTCAACCAGACCGATCACGCGAGTGGTTTCATGGCGAGGTTGCTCGCGCCGTTTGGCCACTCGCCGCTTGCCGCCAGCGCAAGTCTGCTCGCGGTCGTGGTCGGCTTTTCGCTCGCGTACACGACTTACCGTCGCGCCACGTCCGATCCGATTGCGGAGCATCTTGGGATTGTATCGCGCGCGATGCGCAAAAAATTCTACTTCGACGAAATTTACGATTTCCTCATCCGCGCCACACACGAAACTCTTGCGCGCCTGGCCGATTTCCTAGATCGCGCCCTGATCGAAGGCTTCGCCGTGCGCGGCGTCTACGGGACGACTGACGTTCTAGGACGTGCGCTCCGATTGCTTCAAACCGGGAACATTCAAACCTATACCTTCCTGTTCGCTACTGGCGTCGCGATCGTGTTGCTGATGGTTTTGAATCGTTAGAAAAAATGCTTACCGCCATCATATTCATTCCTTTGATCGGTGCGCTTGCCCTCACCGTGCTTCCAGCCAACCTGCGGTTCCTGTTCCGCATCGGCGCCATCGGCGCAACGTTCGTGACTATGGTGTTAGCAGCGATCGTGTTCTGGCGATTCGAAGGTGGCATCAGCGGCTTTCAATTCGAATACGTTAGATCATGGGTCAAGGTGCTGAATCTGGAGATCAACTACCATGTCGGCGTCGACGGCCTGAATGTCGGCCTTTTGTTCATGGGCGCCGTCGTCGCGTTCGCTGCGGCGTGTGTGTCATGGGAGATCAAGACCTCCGAGAAAGGCTTTTATATCCTCCTGCTCATGATGATCAGTGGCATCTTCGGTGCCTTCGCATCATTGGACCTGTTCTTCTTCTATTTCTTCCATGAGCTCGCGCTCGTGCCGACCTTCATCATGATCGGCCTTTGGGGCCGCGGCCCACATCGAAACTACGCGACCTTTAATCTCACGCTCTATCTCAGCCTCGGTGCTCTGATCGCGTTGATCGGGCTCATCGCGCTCTACCTCCAAATGCCGCTCAATGAACGCACCTTCAGCATGCCGCGTATTACGGAATATTTTCAAGCGCAGCCCATGACCGTCGCCGCGCAACGCTGGATTTTTCCGCTCCTGATGTTTGGCTTTGGAATCCTGGTGGCGCTCTGGCCATTTCACACTTGGGCGCCACTCGGTTATAGCGCCGCGCCAACACCCACGGCCATGCTACATGCCGGCGTCCTAAAAAAATTTGGGTTGTATGGTTTGATTCGGATCGCATTGCCCATCATGCCCGAGGGCGCTAAACATTGGCTTTACGTCGTGGGCCTGCTCTGCCTCGGCAACATCATCCATTCCGGCTGGGTCGCCATGCGCCAGCGTGATTTGAATCTGCTCATCGGCAATTCCAGTGTGGCGCACATGGGGTTCGTGTTCCTCGGCATTGCTTCATTCAATCTGATCGGCGTCACAGGTGCGGTGCTCGTGATGGTTGCCCATGGTTTTCTCGCCGCCCTTAGCTTTGGCCTAAGCGGCTACATTCATCAACTGACCGGCACGCTTCGCATGGACGATCTCAGCGGATTGCTGCGTCGTCTGCCCTTTATTGGAGGGGCTCTGATGATGGCCGCGCTCGCCGGATGTGGCCTCCCAGGATTTGCGAACTTTCCGGGTGAACTCATGGTGCTTTTCGCAGCCTGGAAAGGCATGCCCGCGATTGCATTTGCCATTGCCGCCGCGTGGGGTGCCCTGATCATCGCTGCCATTTACATGCTGCGCGCCATCCGCAATATCCTGCACGGGCCAATGCCCGATCGTTGGACTTCGCTCCCGGATGCCGGCCTCTGGCGCAAGCTGCCGTTTGCGCTGCTGCTCGCCGGACTCATTCTGTTCGGCATCTTCCCGCGCGCACTCTCTGAACGCATCAAGCCCAGCGTCGCCGCGATCATAACCACCTCTTCACCCGCCATTCAGACCGTCGCACGATGAATCCATCGCTCATGATTCTCGAACTCGCCGTGCTTGCGCTGGGACTTGGCCTGCTGCTCATAGATCTCTGGACCGCGCCCGAGCGGAAACGCTTCCTCGGCTATGGCGCTGCGATCGCTCTCCTGCTGATTTTATTGTTCAGCTTCCTGCGCTTTGATGGCAAAGAAGCGATATACGCGTTTGGGGGGAGCTACGTGCTGGACAGCATGGCGCTGTTCTTCAAGCGTTTCTTCCTCGTCGCAGCCATCATCGTGCTGATCATCGCCGTTGAATTCTCCGACCGCATCGCCGCCGGCATCTCCGAATATTACAGTCTTATCGTCTTCGCATTGTCGGGCACAATGTTCGCCGCCTCAGCCAACGACTTTGTCATGCTGTTCGTGTCCGTAGAGTTGGTCACGGTCACATTCTACGTGCTCACCAGTTTCCAACGCAGCCGTCTTCCCTCACTGGAAGCGGGGATCAAGTATCTCATCCTCGGTGCGCTCTCGACCGCATTCACCGTTTACGGGATCGCCCTGGTGTTTGGCACATCCGGCACAATGAAATTTGCGGAACTCGCGACCCTTCAATCCACTCTGATCGTCAACAAGCTGTTCCTCGCCGGCTTGCTGCTCGTCGTAATTGGCCTTGCATTCAAAATCGCCGCCTTCCCGGTTCAGATTTGGGCTCCCGATGTCTATCAAGGCGCGCCTGCCCCCACGGCAGGTTTTCTCGCGGTCGGCTCCAAAGCTGCCGGTTTCGTCCTGCTCTTGCGCCTTCTCTTTACCGCTGTGCCCGAAGTCACGGCGCAATGGACGCAACTCCTGATCGTAATGTCAGCGGTCACGATTCTTTACGGCAACCTGTGTGCCATTCCGCAACGCAATCTCAAGCGCCTGCTCGGCTACTCAAGCATCGCCCACGCCGGCTACTTGCTGCTCGGCATCGCAGCCATGGCCGGCAATGTAAGGAATTCCGAAGTCGGTGGCTCCGCGGTTCTCTATTACCTTTCGGCTTACCTATTCACAGTCCTGGCCGCCTTCACTGTCATCACTCTTGTCCTCCGGCGCATGGACATCGACGACATATCGGGCCTTTCAGGTCTCGGTCATCGTTCACCTCTGCTGGCCGCGACGATGACACTCGCCATGGTCTCCCTCGCCGGCATTCCACCCCTCGCAGGTTTTTTCGGCAAGTTTCTCCTGATCAAGGCGGCA
This sequence comes from Verrucomicrobiia bacterium, assembly GCA_035275085.1. GTDB lineage: Bacteria > Verrucomicrobiota > Verrucomicrobiia > Limisphaerales > DATENK01 > DATENK01. The sequence goes on from DATENK010000731.1 coordinate 12,666, forward strand.
TTGGAGCAAGGCCACTTCGCTCTGGTTACGATTGCGGTGGTTGGGGTGGTCATCTCAATCTGGTATTACTTCGGCATCATCCGCGTCATGTATTGGTCCCAGGAAGCATTTGACCTCTCGCCTATATCCATCTCATCGCCCACCCGGTTGGTGCTGGTCGTTTGCATTGCGGGCATGTTGCTGCTGGGATTTTTCCCCGGTCCAATGGTTGAGGCGACCACGAAAGCGGTCAAAGGCCTCGACCACGCCAAAGGAACCGCTATTGCGAACCACTGATTTGCGATTAGACTGTCATCGTTTGTATGACCACGACCACACCAGCGTACCGCCAGGGCGATGAGCGGCTGATCAAGCTGACCGCGAACGCGGCGAAGAAGGTCTCTTCGTTGCTTACCCGCCAAGGTCGGCCCCAAGGGGTCTTGCGCGTCGCAATCGTCGGCGGAGGTTGTTCGGGATTGCAGTATAAAATGGATTTGCAGGACGCGCCCGCTAATCGCGATATCCTGGTCGAGAGCAGCGGCATCCGCGTGGTGGTCGATCCAAAAAGCGCGCTGTATGTCACCGGCAGCGAACTCGATTACGTCGACGCGCTACAGGAGGGCGGCTTCAAGGTTAAGAATCCCAATGCCGCGACGACTTGTTCCTGCGGCGAAAGCTTCAGCGCCTGACATGACCGATTACTTTGCGGTGCTGGACGAACCGCGCCGGGCATGGCTGGATCCCGAAGCCCTGAAGGCCAAGTTCCTTTCCCTCTCTGCCGCGGTTCATCCCGATCGTGTTCACGGCCAATCCGAAGCCGACCGCAAAGCCGCTCAGGAGCGATATACGCACCTCAATGCCGCTTACCAATGCCTTCGCGACTCGAAGACACGTCTGCTCCATTATTTGGAATTGGAGCGCGGCAAACTCCAGGATGTACAGGACATCCCTCCCGAGACGATGGACCTGTTTTTTCGGGTGGGGAAACTTTGCCGCGAAGCCGACCAGTTTCTGCGCGAAAAACGCCAGGTAAATTCGCCTTTGCTGAAGGTTCAGATGTTCGAACGCGGCCAGCCGTTACAGCAGGCCCTGAACGCCCTCGCCGCCGAACTCCGTGGGCGCGTTTCAACCCTCGAAACCGAGCTCAAGATAGTATCAGCCTTGACCCGTCTGGAGGCTATTTACCGGCTTTTGAGCTACTACACCCGGTGGCAAGCGCAGCTTCAGGAAAGAGCGGTTGAACTTTCCTTGGATTAAGCCCGAGCGGCAATTCTCAGAAATGGGACTGGCACATCCTATGCTCCACTCTTCGGTATGATAACAATGCAGAGTTTCGACAACCGAAATGATGTATTGCTCTCCGCCTGTCTTCTCATGAGGCAGGTAACTCTGTCCCATCATCGTCCCACCTTGAAGCGTCGGGCCCCAAGCTCGACGTCCTGCTGGAATTGAGTTGTTTTCTGGCGGTCTGTGTCAGCAGGCCGCCAGATTCTCTTTGCAGATTGTCTCTAAATGGGACACTGCGGCTCAGAAGGAAAAGCTCACGCCCGCCCTTACGAACACCGAATTGCCCAGATCCAACCGAGCGCGCCTTCCCCCCGCATCCTGCGTGAAATCGCCCACCGCCTGATACTCGGCGCCGGCAAAAATGCGCGTAGACGGTGCCACCTGGTATGAAATGTTTGCGCCCACATAGCCGCCGGGCAAAAGGTCTGTCTGGGAGTCAGAGCCGCGTGCGGACCGGCCGAGGACCGAATCGGAGAATTTGAAATCGCTGTTCACGGCCACTAGCGCGAAGCCGCCGTTCAGCGTCAGCATCCATTTCTCGTTCAATGGCAGGTCAAGATAAGGTCCTACACGCATTCCGAACAGATTCGCATTCAATTCACGCGTGCCACTAGCCATGGCACCTCCGGGCGTGACCTCTTCACGGCGACCAATGGGAGCATCGGGAATCAATGTTCCGGGCCCCAGAAACGTGCCGCGATACGGTGTCTGTGAGCCAGGCGGATTAAACGGATCAATCCCGCTGACATCATAGGTGTCCGTAGTCCTGACCACCGTCACCGGGACGGAGCCACCTTCTTTCATGTCCACCCGGGTATAATTGAACGCTCCTTCGAAGCCCCAGCGTGCTTTGCCATAAATTCCTAATTCCCGGGCATAGGTGAATTCAAAACCATGCTGAACCTCATCATCGGCGCGGCTCCTGCCATCGGCGAGCGTGCGTGAGCTGTGCATTTCCAAATTGTCGCCCATCACTTGGCTCGGGCGGTCAAACCCCCAGTTCCACGTCAATCCCAGGCCGTTATGGGTGCTATCCACCCGCACATAGCCATCGTCATATTCATGGTTGGCGCCTCCAGTC
>DATENK010000732.1:0-5236 GCA_035275085.1 Verrucomicrobiia bacterium
GATCGCCATGCCTTCGCCCCGGAGGCGGCGCATGATCCCAAAGAGAAATTCCACCTCGCGTTCGTCGAGACTGGAGGTGGGTTCGTCCAGGATCAGCAAACGCGCTTGAACGTCGAGCGCGCGAGCGATCGCGACCATTTGCTGAATGGCGAGCGAACACGTGCCCAGCGAACGCGTGACATCCAATTTCAGTCCAAGTCGCGCAAGTGCGGTTTCGGCGCGGCGCCGCATTTGGCGTTTGCGCAGCAAACCGAATCGTGTGGGCTGCCGACCGAGGAGGATGTTATCCATGACGGACATCGTAGGGACGAGGTTCACCTCCTGATAGACAGTGCTGATGCCGATGGTTTCAGCTTCCTGCGGGGAATGCGGTGAGATGTTGCGGTTGTCAAATACAATGGTGCCGCCATCGGGCACATGAACACCGGTTAGGACTTTAATGAGCGTGCTCTTGCCGGCGCCATTCTCGCCCATGAGCGCGTGAATCTCGCCCGTGCGCAAAGTGAGGCTGGCGCCATCCAGCGCTTTGACGCCCTGGAACGCCTTGCGTAGCTCACGCATTTTCAGGATTTCAATGGGCATGGGCGGCAGGTTTTTCGATCAACTGCATCGGGCCGCGGCAACAGACGCACTCCGCCGGTGAGACAGCTTCAATGGCGCAAACGTCACAGTAATAGTAGAGATCGTGCACGACGCCGTTGCGGATGGATTTGATCAGGGTAACATCGAGAATTTGTGTTTTGGGCAAGATGTTGCCTTTGAGGAGCAAATCCTTTTTGCGGAGCCGTTCATCCATGAAGAGCGCCTCGGAAAGCTTGGTCTGCAATAACGTGTAATACGCGCCTGCCTCGGTCCTGAAGCCATAAACGTGCTCGTGGCCGACTGGCAAGTCGGTCTTATAGACGCGATTCATCTCTTCCGGCAGGCAGACAACGCGGCCACGAAATTCCGCTTCCGCCGCATTTAGAATGCTGCTAGCCAACAACATACATGCGAGCAGACGCCGCATAGCGAAAAGCTAACGCCTGCGGGCTTGAAGTCCAGAACTGCGCGCAGCTAATCTGTGGGTATGAAACCCGTATGGCTGGCCTTGGTTTCGTTGCTCCCGATGTGGTGTTTCGCAGCGGATTCGCTGACGCTGGAGACGCGTTCGCGGAAGGGTGGCGACGCGCGAACCGCGAGCGTGCAAATCGATCCGCGCGGGACAGCGATCGTCATTTGTGACATGTGGGACCAGCATTGGTGCAAAGGCGCGACTGAGCGGGTTGCCGAAATGGCCCCGCGAATGAATGAGGTGGTGAACGCCGCGCGCGAACGGGGGATTTTCATCATTCATGCACCCAGCGAAACGATGGAGTTCTACAAAGACACGCCTCAGCGCAAGCGCGCCCTTGAGGCGCCGGTGGCAAAAGCGCCGGCCGAAATCGGCCGATGGCGCAGGTTGGAGCAACAGAAGGAGCCTGCCCTGCCAATCGATGATTCGGACGGTGGTTGCGACGATGTGCCGCAATGCAAAGGCGGGCCGCCGTATCCCTGGAAACGGCAGATTGCGACGATCACGATCGGTCCCAACGACGCCATCAGCGACAATGGGCAGGAGGTCTACAACCTTTTGCAGCAGCAGAGCCGCAGCAATGTGATCGTGATGGGCGTGCACGCGAATATGTGCGTGCTGGGCCGTTCGTTCGCCATTCGCCAGATGGTCGCGAACGGCAAGAACGTCTTCCTGATGCGCGACATGACCGACACGATGTATTGCTCGCGGATGCGGCCGTTCACAAATCATTTCCGCGGGACAGACCTCGTGGTCCAACACATCGAGAAATATTGGTGCCCTTCGATCACGAGCACGGTGTTCACGGGCAAGCCAGCATTTCACTTCAAGGACGACATCGATATCGCCGGGAACGATGCGGTGCGCGACCAGATCCGGCGCTTCAAAGGGCGCGGGCAGACGGTTGACGCGGGCGCCGGAGCAAAACCGTTATCGCCTCAGGAATCGGTGAGACATTTCCGCCTGGCTGAAGGATTGAAGATTAGCCTCGCGCTTGCGGAACCGGACGTGCGCCAACCGGTGTGCCTGAACTTCGACGATCGTGGCCGGATGTGGGTTGTGCAATATTTACAATATCCCTTTCCGGCGGGATTGAAAGTACTGAAGTATGACGAGCATTTGCGGGCAGTCTTCGACAAAGTGCCCATGCCGCCTCCGAACCACGTTCCCGGCGCCGACAAAGTCACGATTTATGAGGATCGCGACAAGGACGGATATTTCGAATCCCACAAAGACTTCGTCACTGGACTAAACATCGCGACCAGCGCGTTAAAGGGGCGTGATGGTGTATGGGTGATGAATCCGCCTTACCTGCTGTTTTATCCAGACAAAGACGGAAACGACGAACCCGATGGTCCTCCAGAGGTGCGATTGGAGGGTTTCGGCCTGGAGGATACGCACGCGGTGGCGAACAGTCTCGCGTGGGGACCGGACGGCTGGCTGTACGGCGCGCAAGGCAGCACCTGCACCGCAACGGTGCGCGGCGTTCGATTTTTGGGCCAGGCAATCTGGCGGTACCGGCCGGAAACGGATGAGTTTGAACTGTTCGCTGAAGGCGGCGGCAACACCTTTTGCGTGACGTTCGATCGCAAAGGTCGCCTGTTTTCGGGCACGAATTGGGGAAACCAGCGCGGGCTGTATTTCGTGCAGGGTGGTTACTACGTAAAGGCCTGGGGCAAGCACGGCCCGCTCACCAATCCGCACGCGTATGGGTTTTTCAATCACATGCCGCACGACGGCGACCAGGCGCGCTTTTCCCATTCGTTGGTCATCTATGAGAGCGATGCGCTACCGGAAAAATATTACGGGAAAATGTTTTCCATCGTGCCGCTGCAGAATCGGGTTCAAATCAGCGACTTAATTTCAGACGGTTCGAGTTATAGGACCCGTGATACCGCCCGGGCCGTTGAGACGGACGACAAGTGGTTCCGGCCGGTGGACATTAAAACCGGGCCGGACGGTGCAATATACGTTGCCGACTGGTACGACATCCGCCTGACGCATGTAGACCCACGTGATGATTGGGATCGCTCGAACGGGCGCATCTACCGCCTTTCGGGAACGACTGGAAACGCCAAGCAGGCGCCCTCTGACGACGCCGCGAAGCGTCGGTGGGAGGTACGTTTGATCGGTGACAAGAAAAAGGTTTCCGCGTCCGAACGCGAACGCCTTGTGGAAATGGCGCGCTACGAAACAGACGCGCAAGTGCGCAGCCAGCTTGCGAGTTCGGCGCGGCGACTGCCGGCGGACGCATGCCTGGCGATCGTGAGCGAACTGCTAAGGCGCGACGAGGACGTGAAAGATCCGCACATCCCCCTGCTGCTTTGGTGGGCGATCGAGAGCAAAGCGGTGGCGCACAAGGCGGAAGTCAGCCGCATGTTTTTGGAGAAGGACATTTGGAAGCAACGGATCGCCGAGGAGCACATTATGCATCGGCTGATCCAACGTTACGCCGCGGACGGAGATTTGGAACTGGTGGCGCGCTTCATGGCCACTGCGCCGGATAATACGCGGCGGGGACGTTTGTTCACGGCGATTGGTGAGGCGTATAAAGGACGCAAGCTCGATCGCGTTCCGCAGGCGTTGCGCGATGAGATCGCTAAAGTCCCTGGTGAGGTGCCACTGAAACTGCGTTTGGGCCTTGGAAATTCGCAAGACATCTCGGCGGGTATTGAAATGGCCGAGGACGAGGCCGCCGGCAAAGCGCAGCGCATTGAAATCATCGAGGCCCTCGCAAATATGCCTGAAGCAATGGATGCGCTGTTGCGGGTCGCGAAAACAGCCAAGTCACACGCCGTCCGAAAAGCGGCGCTTCAATCGCTGCAAAACTTTGACGAACCTCGCATTGCCCGCGATCTGTTGGTGGCTTATCCGCAGTTACCAAAAGAGGAAGGTGTGCGTGCTCGCGCGGTTGATTTGTTAACGCGCCGTCCCAATTGGTCGCGCCAGTTGCTCGCTGCAATTGAAGCCGGCCAGGTGAAACGCGAGGACGTGCCATTCGACGCCGTTCAGCGCATTCGCTTGCATGACGACGTTGCCGCTACCAAAATTTGGGGTGCTGTTCGAAAGCCGGGCGAAGAAAAAACTCGGCGCATGCGTGAACTCGCTGCGCTGCTCTCTGAATCACATGGTGACGCGATCCGCGGCAAACAACTCTTTGCCCAAACGTGTGCGAGTTGCCACAAATTGCATGGCGAAGGGGCGAACATTGGTCCGGACCTGACGGGTTACGAGCGCGACAATTTGCAATTTTGGTTGCTCGCGATCATCGATCCCAGCATCGCTATTCGCGAGGAATACACCAACTTTGAATTGGAGACCACTGATGGGCTGTTGCTGACCGGGTTTATCACCGAACGCGGAGCGGAATCGGTGACGATCGAAGACGGCGAACAGGGCCGCATGACGATCCCAAAAGTGCGCATTAAATCTCTCAAGGCTTCCCCGACTTCACGGATGCCTGAAGGGTTGCTCGATAGTATGTCCGAGCAGGAGATTCAGGATCTGTTCGCATATCTGCGTAGTCCAGGGGGGTTAGCGTCCTCGTCGCCTTCGAGTCGATAGCCGGGCGCAGCAAGGGCGGCACGAACCTCGAGAGTTGAGAAAAGGTGGCGTAATTTGGACAAGCTGGTCAGGAAATGGTCCTGTCTTCGTGGGACTCCATTAAAAAACCTTCAGTAAATCGCCGCTGGTATATTCCGTGCTCGGGAATGGCTTCTGTGAGCAAGTGGCGGACGATGCGAGAATTGATCAAGGCGGAAGAGCGCCTGATGTTCGCTCGGTACAACCCAGATCGGCCCCTCCGGAAGGAAACTGAAGCGCTTGTTCGCCCATCAGACGCCCACCGGTCGCCTGTGCGCCTGCGCATTCTTCTGAGCCGCAAGGAACTATACTAAGCGCTTGCTCTCGGCCCGAATTTGGCCATATTAAGCTCCGCTGTTTTGATTGGCTGGGGTCGTAGCTCAGTTGGTAGAGCGTCTCGTTCGCAATGAGAAGGTCAGGGGTTCGACTCCCCTCGGCTCCACCAGCCTTTTTTCAAAAAGCTCTGTTTAATCGGTCTTATTCCACACCGGCGCTTCATGGTCAAGTGGCCGGCCCTGAAGCAATTCGTGTGGGCGGAACTGTGCCTTGTATTCCATGGAACGGCAGCCGGCCACGCGATAGCCGAGGTAAACGTGCTTG
>DATENK010000733.1:0-3965 GCA_035275085.1 Verrucomicrobiia bacterium
CCTGAGGATTGCGCAGGCCGTAGGCGAAAATCTCGAGATCCGACCCATCGGGATTGCAGCGATACACAGCGCCCGTTTCCGGGTTTTCGATGGCGCCTTGTTTGGTTTTGATGCTAGCGCCGCGATCGCCGATGCTGAAATAGAGTTTGCCATCGGGCCCGAAACGCAGGCCGTGCAGGTCGTGGCCAATGAATCCGACGCGAACGCCGAAGCCGTGGTGCAGCGATTTCTTTACGTCGGCCAGGCCGTCGCCATTGTTGTCACGCAAGAGCCAAAGGTCAGGAATGTTTGCGAAATAAACGTCGCCCTTGCGCGCAAGCACACCGGCAGCGAGGCCGTCCGGAATGTTGTTGTAGCCTTCGGAAAAAACTGTGGCTTTATCTGCGCGACCATCGCCATCCGAGTCAACGACCAGGCGCAAGCGATCGGAATCGCGTGTGTAATTGCTGATACGCGCGCCTTCGTATTTGCGCATCATGGCGATCCGATCGTCGACTGACTTGCTGGCGAGATCGTCGTTTAGCCAATTCATGTGGCCGCGAATGTCAGTAACGCCGTTGTGCAGGCGAAATGTTTCGACGACAAAGAATCGCCCCTGCTCGTCGATGTGAAACGCAACAGGATTGGCGAGCAACGGCTCGGCGGCAAATAGATCAACCTTGAAGCCTTTCGGTACGCGGAAACGTTTGATGGCGTGTTGGGCTTCGTCCGAGGTTGGAGCGACGTAGGGGTTGTAGTTTTTTGGATTATCGGCAGCCGTGGCCGTCACGGCCAGAAGCAACAAACAGGCGAACTTCACAGATTGCATTACGCGGGAATAGACGACGGAGCCCGAACGGGAATTCGGGCACAACAGTGGCTCGCCGTGATGCCTGGTCCTACCTGCCCTTAATCCTTGTCATCGCCCCCTTTAATAAGCGGGTGGACCTTGGGCTTCAGCTTCTTTTTCTGTTTCTTCTTCTTTAATTTGTCGTGCAGCTTCTTCCAGGCATTCTCGATTTTCTTCTTGTTAGCGATCGCCTTAAGTAAAGGGTTGGTTTTGGCGGGCGGGGGCATTTTTACCTGAGTGGGAGGCGGTTGTGTTACGGGCGGGGGCGTGACTTGTGGCGCGCCTGGCAAAGTGATGACCACCGTCACGGTATTGTTTGCGTAGTTTGCTTCTTCAAAGACGTGATCGGGATTCACAATCACGCGCAGGCGATACTGCCCGCCGGGGACTCCGGTAATGTCCAGCCACTGGCAATCCAGGCTTTTGTCATAGATGTCCTCCCAACCGGCGCTAATCCCTTGATTTGCGCAATCATATTTCGCCGGGCCCGCACCGGGTCGGAACGCGTTGTTGTCGCGAAAACACCAGCCTTGCTTGCGCGCCCTTACAACGGCGGTGCCGTTGGCGTTCAGCAAATCATAATCGGCAACGCCGTGCATGTGAAAGTGGCCATGGCAGGGACTGAACTCGAAGAGGTCCGGCCGCGCGTTTGGATCGCCTATGACAAGGTCAGCGTTCCCCGCATTCTGAAAGCCAACGTCGAATTTCAGCAACTTGCGCGAACCTTCCGGCGCGCAGCCTTCGACGACCGAGCAATCGGCCGGCGACAAAGTTACGCGCTGGATTTCCACGCTGGCAGCGAGACGCGGCTTGTTGATGACTAAATCGGGCTGTGCAATCGCCGGTACGGTGATTAAACACAATGTTGAAATAGATAAGACGATGGTATTTTTCTTCCCCATAGAAACCCCTCTGCTTGACATGAATTACAATTCGCGGGTCGCACGTACGCCGCCAGGGGGTCTCTGCCCAACGCAGGATAGGGAACTTACCTTACACAGGGGCGACGATGACTTCGATTTGCCGCGAACGGAGCGCGTCAAGGAGATCCAAGGGTGCTTTATTATCGGTCACGACTGCGTCAACGCAGTCGAGTTCGCAGAGCGGAAGAACGGATTGCCGGCCGAATTTCGTGTGATCGATGCAGAAGATAACCCGCTGCACCGCATTGATCATCGCGCGTTGGATGTCGATCAGTAGACCGTGGGAATTAGAGATGCCAGCGGCACTGATGCCGCCCGCGCTCATGATCGCAACGTCCGCGTGGATTTTGGAGAATGCTTCCACTGCCAACGGACCGACTAGCACTCCGAGACGGGGATAAATAACGCCGCCTGAGAGCACGACTTCCAGACGGTTGGCGCCAGCGAACAGATTCGCCACGGGGAGGGAATTAGTAATGACATGCGGCACCTTGTCTTCGAGGTGGCGCGCGGCATGAAAGCATGTGGTGCCGGCATCGATGATCACCGTTTGGTTCGGCGCAATTAATTGGGCGCAGGCTTTGCCAATTGCTTCCTTTTCCGACAGTTGATGGGTATTGCGCGCTGAGAAAATGAACTCGTCCGAGCGTGGATTGGCGACGCGGGCGCCGCCGTGTGTGCGTTTGACCGTGCCGCTCGCTTCCAGGGCGCTAAGGTCGCGGCGTACGGTGGAGACGGACGCGTCCACCTCACGAGCGAGTTCTTCCAACGAGGCAAATTCGACTTTTTGCAGATAAGCCTCAATCCGGCTCTGTCGTTCCTCAAGCTGCACTGGCACGGATAATGGTAGATTTTGATAGATTGTGCAAGATATTTGTTGACATTCGTGGAAGAAAATGGAAAAAAGGCGGCGCAACATGGCAGTTGTCGATCAAAGCATGCATAGAGCCGTTGTTGAGCACTGGGTGCGAGTGGCTGTGTATCAACGACTTGGGAGAAACTTGCCTCGCGGCGCTGCCGCTCCAAACCCGCTGGTGGTAAATGTCAGTGCCCGCCATTGTCATCTTACGCAACAGGCGGTGGAGGCGCTTTTCGGGCCAGGGCACCAACTCACGCCCATGAAATGGCTGTATCAGGAGGGACAATTTGCCGCAAGGGAGACCGTCACGTTGATTGGGCCGCGCAGCCGGGTCATTTCTAACCTGCGGATACTGGGGCCCTGCCGAACGTTGAACCAGGTGGAGTTGGCATACACGGATGCGATTGCATTGGGGTTCGAGATTCCGCTCCGTCTCTCAGGGAACATTGAAGGCACGCCCGGAGGCATGCTGATGGGTCCCGCGGGGTTTTTCGAGATGCAGGAAGGGGTTATCCGCGCCCTCCGCCATGTGCACATGCATCCGGACGACGCCGAATTTTACGGCGTGAAAGGCGGGCAGGATATGCAATTGAAAATCGGCGGACCCTGCGCAGTCACGTTCGACAAACTACTCGTGCGGGTGGACAAAGCTTTCAAACTGGAGGTGCACATCGATACCGATGAAGGAAACGCGTGCAACCTGCAGCCGGATACCCCTTGTGAATTAATTAAATAAAACAACCAGGAGAAAAAATGAGCGAAGCAATAGGCATGATCGAAACCCGCGGCTACGTCGGCAGCGTGGAAGCAAGTGACGCGATGGTGAAAGCGGCCAACGTTGGCCTCGTTAAAACAATCCCGATCGGCGGCGGATTGATCACGGTGCTGGCCAAAGGCGACGTTGGCAGCGTGAAAGCAGCGGTGGACGCTGGCTCGAAAGCAGCCGCGAAAGTGGGCGAACTGATCAGTTCGCACATCATTCCGCGTCCGCACGAGGACTTGCTGAAGATGTTCATCGATGCCAACCGCGCGGCGAAGTAACAGGAGATTTATGGCACAACAAGCGATTGGAATGATTGAAACCAAGGGCCTGAGCGCATTGCTCGAAGCGAGCGATGCCGCGCTGAAGGCTGCAAGCGTGACGCTAACGGGCTGGGAAAAAATCGGCAGCGGCTACGTCACGGCGTTTTTCCGCGGCGATGTGGCTGCCGTTAAAGCGGCCACGGATGCCGGCGCGGCTGCAGCAGCGCAAGTCGGACAAGTCGTCAGCGTGCAGGTGATCCCCCGCCCTCACGACAGTCTGTCGGCCCTCGGTAAATGGTTAGTGCAGGCGTGAAGGTCAAGCGACCCATAA
>DATENK010000734.1:0-2915 GCA_035275085.1 Verrucomicrobiia bacterium
CTCGCATCTGCCGTGCCGGGAATCCTGTTCCCGGCTTAGAATTTCAACCGCACCTCGACGCCTCGCTTCGCGCATTCTTTGACAAAAGTTTGATGAATCTCCGGATCCTGGTCCTTATAATCGATCTGTGTTCCACCCGCGGCTTCGACTTCCAAAGTCTTCACCAAATCCTCAACCTGATACGTAAATCCCCAGGGTTTAAGCGCGAGATAGCGGGCAGGCTCTTTTCCCGGATTGAAATGCTGGTGAAACCATTTTGCCGGCGGTACGAACAGCGTTCCCGGTCGCCAGTCGATGCGCGTGCGTGCTTTTCCCGGCTCCCATAACAGAGAGTATCCTTGTCCTGAGAGAATCACGATGTGCGCCCCCGGCCCATGCCAATGGGCCCGCGGATAGGTTCCCACGGGATATTCTTCGATATGCGCGCTGATCGTATTTGATGAGAAGTGCAACAAGATACCGCTCGCTCCCTGACCGCGCGCGCTGTGATCGATCAACTTGAATCCAGGGGCATCCGCGATGAAATTCGAATCCCACGTGCGGTGGCTCTCGACCACTCTGCCTTTACCGCTGAAAAATCCCTCTTCGCCGCTGAAGCGATCGGCAAACGCGAATGGATTGTTGAAGATAAAATCGAGATTACGAAACCGGTTGATCATCACCGGCGCGTCGGTAAGCGCGACGAACCTTGCCGGCTCATCCCGTTGAACGTTGAAATGCTGACGCCAGGTGTTGAGCGGCGGCGAGAACATGCTGCCTTGTTGCCATTCGAACGTCTGCTTCCGGCCGTTTTCCGTCCAAACGCTCGTCGCGCCGCGCCCTTTGACGACGTAGATCAACTCTTCGAAGAGATAGCGCTCCGGCAAGGTTTGCCCCTGCGCGGGGATTTCACACACGTAGCTGTCGCAGCTCCGTCCCGCGCCGAGCATATTGATAAACGCCCCCGAAGCTCCCTTCCGTTTCCACGAGCCCGCAGCCACCGTCGTCAAATCATCGATCGCAAGCCCCTTGTGAATCGGCACACCTTCAGTTTCCTGCCATACTTCATAAGGCGTTTTGTCGCTGTAAGCGGAATTCTTGGTCAGATCCAAAATCATATTCATGCCTCATTCGTCAGATTTCTAACTCGCCCTTATTGGCTAGATCGAGCGGTTATCGAGGCAATACGGTTTTCAGCTTGCTCCGAGGCAGCAAGTTTCTCAATCGCCAGCCCCTTGAGATCGTCGATTGCGAAGATGGCCAATGCTTCACGCCGATTCCGCACGGCAATCTCCTGTCTCGGCAACCCGCCTACGTTCAATCCCGCTTGCCGTGCGACTTCTTCTGAAATCACCAACTGGCAGGCAAATTCCTTGGTCAAATCCTGCAGTCGACTTGCCACATTGACGGTATCGCCGATCGCTGTGAGATGAACCGTGGCACCGTATCCCATGCGTCCAACCACCGCGGGTCCGCAGTGAATGCCGATACCGATTTTGAGCGGTTCATTGAGTTCCTGCGCAAGGGCATGGCTCAAGTCTTGGACGTGTTCGATCATGCGTCTTGCGGCGATCAGTGCTTCCCGGCAACCGTCCATCGGTCCGGTTTCGACACCGAACAGAGCCATCACGCCGTCGCCGATAAACTTGTCAACAAAGCCGCCGGCACCGGTGATCGATTGTCCCACAGCCTCGAAATAGCTGTTCAGCAAAAAGACTAAATCGTATGGCAACTTTCGTTCGGCAATCGTGGTAAAGGTGCGCAAATCGGCGAATAGAACGGCAATGGTTCGCTCCTGCCCGGCCAGATAGGACGGCTGCGCATAACCGCCACTCGGATGCGCGGCTGCAGGAACCAGTGGAGTGATTGAAATATTCCCCACGGGCCGCAATTGACAAGCCAGACGAACGTTGGGTGGCGCACCGACACGCTGCAGCACTCGTTGCTCCGCCGGGCTGGGCGGCGACTGCTGGGAAAGGCCGTCGCTGATGCGGATCCGGCACGTCGAGCAGCGGCCGCGACCTCCACAGATAGATGTATGCGCGATGCCGGCAAAGCGGCTCGCCTCCAAAACCGAGAAACCCCGCGGCACCTGGACCTCTCGTCCATCGGGATATGTAATGCGGATTCTGCTGCCACGCTCCGACAGGTCGCGCACGATCCTGGCCAGCAATGTCAGGAGAATCAGGCTTGCATAGGTCACCATAATCGCGTCGTTCAGATGGTAAAGCGGTTCTCTCTGGCTTCGCGGCGGAACGTTGGCGTGCCGCAGAATATTCTCGATCCAATCAGGGTCGCGCTCGATCATATTATCGACTTGATGGCCTGCCTGGGTAAATCCCAAAAATCCCAGGACCGGCAGCAGTAGGGCGCAACCGAGGAAGATCGCAACGTGACGGCGGTACCAAGCCCTAAGCCGCAGCCAAAAATGAATCCCGATACAGCCGTGCAGCCAAGCGACCGTAATCAGCAGCGTTTGCCTTGCTCCATCCCATGGCGAGGCATGCCACAACGTCAGAACCAGCAGCGAATACGAGTCGTCGACGCCAAACCATTCATGCTGCATGCGCGTCCCGACAAAATGGAGTGAAAGCAGCGGCGGGATCGACAAGCCGAGCGTCAATTGCAGCGCTTCCCATAGTGGAATGCGCAGATGACGCCTCTGATAAAGCGACCAGAGAGCAAGCGAAAAATGCGTCAACAAAGATCCATACAGAAGCGCCGTTCCGACCGGATTGCGCCACAACGCCAGGAACCAAATTCGGCCGGCCTCCATCGCCTGCAATGAGATCAATCCCAGACTATGATTGATCAAATGCGTAGAAAGATAGGTCAGCAGGATCAAACCGGTAGCTAAACGTGTGCGCCGGACGTTCATATCGCGCGCCAATCTACTACGAGTTCGACGCAGCCGTCTATGCTAGGCAAACTGGGCG
>DATENK010000735.1:0-3512 GCA_035275085.1 Verrucomicrobiia bacterium
GTGTAAACTCCCGTGAGTTGTTTGCCGGACGCGTTGTTCGTGTAAACAGGAAAATCGAAGTTGCCGGTTCTACGCGGTGTGTACGGCGCCGCAGCAATGACCTGCGTCAACGCGAGGACGCATCCAAAAAACCAAATTCGCATGGACCCGAATAAAAACGAGTCGCATGCGAATTGCACTCAAAATTCGTGTAGGAGATCAACGGCGTCGGAGCGCGGACAGGCTGTCCGCGCTCCCATAAAAATCACGGACAGACCAGGCGGAAAAACTGATTGCCGGTCGCGGGCAGCGTTTTCGGCGAGCCGCCGGAAATCGGTGTCCAGCCACTGCCGAGAGTGGTCGTGCCTTCGAGGTGGAACGATGCGCGGCTCCAGCGAAGGATCACATTTGAGCCGTCCGGTTCGATGGTCAGCCGGTCCGGCAAGCAATCGGTGTTCAAGTTCATTGCGATGAGTCCGTTGTTGGAGTCCAGCCCATAAATTTTGTTAAGCCCAAATGCGACGCCACCGGTTGAATTTCCGTTCGCGTTGTCGCTCGGGAAAAACTCGGTATCCAGCGCGGTGATGCTGCCGGGCGTGGAAATATCCAGCAGACGCAAATGGTCCGGCGTATCCACGAACACGCCGCCCATGAGTGTGCCGGCGGAATTCACGCCGATGGCGGTCATGGTATTCAACCCTGTGAACGAGTCCAGGATGGTGCCGCTCCTCAGGCTGGAGTCCAGTTGGATGCGCAGCAGCGGCGAGCCGCTGGTTTTTCCCCAAAGGATGTCCCCGGGCGTCGTAGCGAGGCCGAGGCGTAAAGCGCCTGCCGTTGCGCCCTGAATGTCAGCCACCACGAAGGACGGGAAATCCGGGATGATTACTCCGACCAGTGTGCCTGAGGAGGAAACAAATACTTCATGTGCGCCGGAATATCCGCGCACGGTCATGGCATCGCCCCAACGAAGATGCACGTTATCATCACCGGCAGGGTTGCCTTCCCAAACGAGTTGGCAGGGTTCATTGTCGTAATCACCGAACCATTTGTAGAGCTTCAGATGATTGGTGGCGCCATCAGTGGTTAGATTGGCCGCGTAGACGGTCCCATCATCAGCCACGGCAATTTGATTCAGCACCAACGTGCCGCCAACAAACCCGCCGTCCGGCGGCAGCAACGCAAACTTGAACGCGCCAGTGTCGCCGTCCAACGCATAGATAGCATTGCTGTTGCCGCTGCGGCTGGCCACGAGCAAGTTGCCCGACACCGGGCTCCACGCAATGCTGCGGGTGTTGCCGTCGTTGGTCAGGTACGGGCGCGAGCCAGCGGGCAGACGCCACAGCGGAGTCATCACGTCGGTGAAGGGGATATCTTCAACCGTCAGAGTTCCAGCGGGCGATTCGCCTGAGCCATACGCATTCGAGACTCGGAGCGTGTAAGAGCCGGCATCAGAAGGCTGCGCATTATTAATAATGAAGGTGGCGTTGGTTCCTCTCGGAATGTCGACACCGTTATGCCGCCATTGGAAGGTTAGGGGCGGTGTTCCGCCGTAGACGCCGCGAAGGGTAATATTCCCGGTGCGGAGCACCCGCTGATCTCCCGGTCCTGATGTGGCGTTTCCCGGTTTTGGCACGGGCTGCTGCCCGACTGGAAGGATCAGCATGCGGAACGATATTGGCAGACGCAGGTCCACAATTGGATTGGGTGTGCTGCCCGCCGTGGTCGCAACGGCAGCGAGTCGAAGGCATGACGAGATGTTTGTGGTATTGAATTGCCAACTCACTAACAAGGATTGCGACCCACCATCGGCTGTGTTGTTAGTGACGATGGAGCTGTTTGGATTAACAGTGCCGGGCGGTTGAGCCAGGAGAAAACCGCTCGTCGTGCCTGAAAAGCTCGGTTGCGTAAAGGTCGAGCCGCTCTGCCCGACGGTTGCACCTTCAAACCCTTGAACGAGTGTGTCCCCGTTCTTAAAGTCGTCGATATAAATCGCGAATGGGCCAGTGTCTTCGGGAGATGTGAAGATCAACGCGTCGAAAACGCCGAAATTGTAGGCGAGAACATTGCCGTAGGTTGGGTCTGCAGCGTTCCAGTTGAAAGTTGGATCGATGGAATTAGTCCAGTCATCGCCACGCTGAAAGGTCACCGTTTGCCAGTCGCTGCTCGGGTAAAAGGTTTTGGCTCCCAAAGGTGCCAGCAAAGTGCCCACGGAGCCGGTCGCGCCGATGAACTTCAGGAAGCTTCCCGGCGCGCCGCCATTAACGCCAATGGCTGAATCGGTGAGATTCGTCTGGCGGATGGTGACCGCAATCTTGATGGCGGGATTCGCGCCGCTGCCGACCAATTGGCCAGTACTGGGATTGCAGCTCTCGATTCCGCCGAGGGTTTCGGTGGCCGTGATCACGCTGCCCTTCACAAGCGCGCTGGTCGTAACACGATTTACACCGACGGTAACGCCGCTGGTTTTCTGCCCAATTTGCACTCCGTTTGCATAGACGGTCACAGCCTGCGCGCCGTTAGTTACGCCGGGAACATCCACAAACGTCTGCCCTGCCGCTAATGGACCGTTCACCGTCTTGATGTCAGGCACTGACAAGCAGGGGTCCAGCAACGTGAACCTAACTGCGTCCGCATAGAACCGGCCGGTGCCCGCGGTAAGCTTCGTGAAAGTCACGGTGGGCGTCGTAACGCCGGCATCCAGCACAATTGTTCCTACGCGTTCCCAAACATTATCCGGCAGCCGTGCGAATACCGGAGTATTGGTGACATTAACGGTGCCGCCGGTGGCACTTACCCCCACGTTGAAAGTGTCTGGAATGCCGGAAGACGTCCCGTGTGTAATGTCGATCGTGTAAGTCGCCCCGTCGCGCAGTAATGGATTTACGGAAAAATTTGCGGGTCCATCGGTCGTGGCGAAGCGCGATCCGATGCTTGGCGAAATTTGGGTGGTGCCCGGTGCGGGGCTTTTGGCGGTCGAATTGGCCCAATTGCCAGAACCTTCGTGGTACGATGCAAAGTTTTGGCCGCCGGTTCGCGATTCGACGATCGTGATTTCGAGCGCATTGGCTGAAAACACAGCCGCCCCAAAGAGAGCAATAGAACTGAGGATGGTTGAATAATATTTCTTCATAGTGCGCACCGAGTAGAGCGGCCCCCAAAATAACAGATCATGCGGCCGCAGCATTGATTGGGGCCGATAATCGCAAAATTGGGCGGAAAGTCAATGCTTCTCGTCTTTGTGCGGTCGCGGGTTTGGAAGCGAGGTTGAAAACCTGGCAACTTGCCGGTCTGGAGACCGGCGTTACGGGGATTAAAATGGTGGGCTGGTCGGGACTCGAACCCGAGACCAACGGCTTAAAAGGCCGCTGCTCTACCGACTGAGCTACCAGCCCAACAGAAGCGGCGAAACCTAACCATTACCGAAGATCGCGTCAAATGCTCGTACGCGCTGACGGGTCCAGACGCGTCCCTGACGCCCTGCAAACATGCATTTCGATCAACGTTTTCAGCCCTCCTGTCACCCTGACGCCTTC
>DATENK010000736.1:0-13018 GCA_035275085.1 Verrucomicrobiia bacterium
AATGTTGGAGTAAAAATCCTGAACGAGTTGGTTCACATCGTCGCCTTCGACCTGGTTGATGCCGTAGGCCCAGACCGCCAACGCGCCGCCGGGTTGAAGGACGCGGCGCACTTCGGTGTAGAATCGGTCGAGATTAAACCAGTGAACCGCTTGGGCAACGGTGATGAGGCTTACCGATGCGTCCGGCAAGCCGCTCTGCTCCGCCAACGCGACGCGATATTCGATGTTGGGATGCGGCGTGGCGGAGGCAATCTGCTCCGCACTGGCATCGGTGGCGATGACTTTGGCGAAACGCGCAGCAAGGTCAAGCGTGGCTTGGCCATTGCCAGCAGCGCAGTCCCAAACGAGCGAATTCCGCGGCGCTAAGGTCGCCAGATAATCAAACAAGGCCGCCGGATATTTCGGGCGAAAGTCCGCATATTGATTTGCAACGCTGGAAAAGTGGTCCTGAAACATGGTGTGTACGTTCAGAAGCCGCGGCCGAGATAGAAGTAGAAGGCCTGATTGCCTCCTTCGGCGTGGCCATAAGCGAGATATAGAGGCCCGAAGATGGTCGCGGCGCCGATGAAAATGCTGCCGGCGAAGATCAGATCGCGCGCCTTGATATCGTTCGCCTCATGCCAGACGCCGCCAGCTTCGGCGGACGCGCCGAGATAGATCGCATTGACCACCCATTTGTCGAGGCGCATGAGCCGGCGGTAGTAAATGAGCCTGCCAATGCCGGCGTATTGATCTGACAAGCCCTCAAAGGGATAACCTGAGAGGTTTAGAAAACCACCAAGCGAAAAGCTTTCGTAGAAGGGCAAGTCGGGACCAAGCTTGACGCCCATGTTCAAGCCGCCGAGCAAGGTATTCTCGCCAAAGCTAAATGCGTGGTGCCACCCGCCAGCCAGTTGATTGTAGTTTAGGTCCGCGCCGAGGTCGGTCATTGACGAGTAGAGTTCCAGCCCCCCGAGGTATCCGCTGCGCGGAAAATCGACGTTATCAAACTGGTCGATGGCCAGCCGGATATGCCCACCGGCGTGGGTGATGCGCCGGGCATCGTCGGGAATGCTCAGCCCTTGAAGCTCGTAGATTTTCGTTCGGCCCCAAACAGGGCCGATGCGCAACTCGCCGAGGTTCCACAACTGAAACCCGCCATCGAGTCCGCCCTGGAACTGCCGATATTTCGCGCGGATCGGAGTGCCGTGCGCGGACAGCGCATCGACGCGATCCTGAAGAAAGTACCCGTATGGCGCGACGAAGACTGCCCGTCCGTACGTCACGGGCTGGTACCATTCGGTGAAGACGCGTGTGGTGCGGCCAAACTGAACCTGGCTCTTCCATTCGGCGCCAAGTCTATTCAGTTCGGTGGCGGTAACGCTGGTCAAAAAATTGAAATCGCTATCTGCATCCAAATCACTGAACAACTTGAGGCCGGCACGGATATGGACTGGACCGGTGGCTCGTTCTCTCGGGCGAATTACCAGATCGGTCAGCCCATTGGTGTTCACCAGGTCAAAGTCAACGACGTCGAAAGCTCCAATATCATAAATGCGGTCCAGGCTGTTGCGGACTTCCTCGACCTTCATTTCGCGACCCGGCTTGATCCCGGCGCGGCGCTCGATTGTGCGATTCGGAACGCGCCCGCCGCCTTCGACGCGCACAGCATCAATTTTAAGATTCCTGGTAATCGGCCGTCTTTTTGTCGTCTGCCACGCAAGATAGTCCGTTGGTGATATGGCGTTACTGAAGCCGCTCAACGCTACTCGTGCGGCCTCCGCCCCGAGGACGACGGCGTCGTGGGCACGCTTGAAGTCCAGCCCCTGGATGCCTTCCAGCTTGGGCTGGATTAGAATGTCTGTGTTTCGGAGGAGGGCGATTTGTTCCTTCGTGTTTTTCCGGCTCATCATGGTCAATGTCTGGCCGGCAACAGCCATGATGGATGTGAGTTCTGACCGTTCGCTGAGGGGCGCGCCGACGTCGACGGCAATAATCAAGTCGGCGCCCCAATCGCGGGCAACGCTTACCGGAAGATTCTGGGCGAGGAATCCATCCACAAGCAATCGGCCCTCGATCTCCTGAGTAGCGAAGACACTTGGGATGGCCATGCTGGCCCGGAGCGCGGCGGGGAGATCTCCGCCTGCCAACACCACTGCGTCACCGGTTTCGATATCGGTGGCCACCGCTCGAAATGGGATCGGCAGATCGTCGAATCGAGAGAGACCGTGGGTATGCAGTGTTATCTTCCGCAGATAGAACATCAGCTTGTCTCCTGCGACGAGACTTGCCGGAAACGTCAAACCGCGCTTCCAACCCATCTCCAACTTAAAGAGTGAATCGAGGTCTTCCTCCTTCCGCCGGAAACTCAGATGCTTTCGAGACGGGCGATCGCTGAACAAATCATTCCAATCGGCGGAACCCAGAATGTCCTCGATTTCGTCCGGCGCCAGCCCTGAGGAATACAGGCCGCCAATGATTGCCCCCATGCTTGTGCCGGCGATGAAATCCACCGGGATGCCTTTCTCCTCAATCACCTTCAATACGCCGACATGGGCTGCGCCGCGAACTGCGCCGCCGCTCAGAACCAGCGCGATCTTTGGCCTGCCAGAAGGTGATGTCTGATCGGCAATTGACCAAAGAGGAATCAGCCAGGCTGCCACCGCCAATCCGAATGCTCGCGCGCCTCGCGTCACAGCGCAACGATGCAAATCAGCACCCGCTATGGCTAGACCAAAGATATGGGTTCCTGCTGCGTGATGCAGTGGAAAGAGCCGAGTCCCCAGATTAATTCCATGGAATCGATGCCGATCACGCGGCGGGTAGGAAAACAATTTTGGAGAATGGCGATGGCGCGGATGTCGTTTGGGTCGCGGTAGGTCGGGACGAGGACGACTTCGTTAGCAATGTAAAAGTTGGCATAGCTTGCGGGAAGACGCTGCCCTTTGTATTCGATATGGCGAGGCATGGGCAGTTCCACGATCTTGAACGCACCCAATGCACGGAGGCGTTGTAAATTTTCCTCCAATGGCTGGTGATTGGCGTCTGCAGGGTCAGGTTCTACTGCGGTGACGATGGTGTTCGCATCGACGAATCGCGTCATGTCGTCGATGTGGCCGTCCGTATCGTCGCCCGCGATGCCTTCGCCGAGCCAGATGACGTTCGTTACGCCAAGAAAATCGCAGAGGTATTGTTGGATCTTATCTTTCGTCAGAGTCGGGTTGCGATTCGGGTTCAGCAAGCAGCCTTCGGTTGTCAGCAGCGTCCCCTGCCCGTTCACTTCGATGGAGCCGCCTTCCATGACGATCCCGGGGGAAAAAATCGGCAAGTTTCTATAACGCGCGACGTGCTGCGGAATGGCGTCATCCAGATCAAATGGCGGATATTTGTTACCCCAGGCGTTGTAGCCCCAATCGACGATCGCGCGCTCACGATCGCGGACCAGGAAGATCGGGCCATGATCGCGGCACCAGGGTTCATAGGCAGGAAAATGATGGAAGAACACGCGATCGAGCGGCGTCTTCTCCTTGCGCAGTAGCTGGCGCACCCAATCCTCCATCTCGGCGTTCCAAACGTTGATGTGAACTTCCTCGTAAGGGACGAGATTGCGAATCAACTCCGCGTAAACCGGGGGGACGGTGTCGTATTTGTCCGGGAAGCTAATACCTTCCGGACGCGGCCAGGTCAGCCAGGTGGCAGCGTGCGCCGTCCATTCAGCCGGCATGCGATAACCGAGTTGCGCCGGCGTGGCCTTGCTCATGGCAAACGTTCGCCGCGAGCGGCTTCGAGCAGGCGGTACCATTCGTCGCGTGTCAACTCCAGGGCATCAGCCTTGGCGGCCTGGCGGATGTTCGCAGCGTTGGTCGAACCGACAATGGGAATGATCCGCGCCGGATGCCGCAACAACCATGCTAGCGCGACCGCCGTGCGCGTCGCGCCGCGGGCTTTGGCGACCGACTCCAGCACCGTGTTAATGGGTTTGGTGCGATAACCTTCCTGCCACGGCAATAGCGCCTTCGCGCCGTCGGCCAACAACCCACCAGCCAGCGGGCTCCAGGCGAGTGGCGTAATTTTTTCGGCGAGGCACTGGTCGAGGATGCCGTCTTCAAACGCGCTGAGATTCGCGAGGCTGATCTCGATTTGTTGAACGATCAACGGCATGGAACATGCCCTTTGCAAAGCGGTGAGTTGCGAGGGGCGGAAATTGCTCACGCCAAACTCGCGCACCTTCCCGGCGCTCTTGAGCTTCTCGAACGCGCCGGCGACTTCCTCCGGGTCCATCAAATAATCCGGCCGATGCAACTGGTAAATGTCGATGACGTCGGTGCCAAGCCGCTTCAGCGACTGCTCGCACGAAGAAACGATGTGTTCGGCTGTGAATTCGTAGCGAAACGGTGAGTCCGGATTAGGATCGCGTTGCTTGCGGATGCCGCACTTGCTTGCGATCAAAATACGCGCGCGCATGCCCGACACTTCCTTGAGCACTTTGCCGAAGACTGTTTCCGCTACCCCGTCGCAATAAATGTCGGCGTGATCGAACAGCGTGTAACCGGTTTCGTACGCGGTGAACACCGCCTTCATACCTTGCAGTTCCGCGTCCGCCGTAACCGCTGAACTGTCCCAAGTACCGGCGATGCGCCAGCAGCCATATGCCAGGCGGCTGGTGTGGAGGGAACTTTTTCCGAGGGATACGGTCTTCATGGGCAAGATAGCAGAGCGAAGTGGCGAGAACGCTTACGTAGAAGCGCGCGATTGTTCAATTGGTTGGCTGGGGTACGGTTGGACGGCGAATCCAAAGCGGTGTCGCCGCTTCGCTCTGCCAGCGCAGTCCATAGCGTGCTCATGTGTCAGGCTGCCAACTCCTGGGCTTTGCCGCCGGAGATGAGAAAAAGGACAGCCATGCGGACCGCGAGCCCGTTGGTGACTTGTTCCAAAATCACAGAGCGGCCGCAGTCGGCGATCTCGCTGTCGATTTCAACTCCGCGGTTGATGGGACCCGGATGCATGATCAGCACGTCCGGTTTTGTTTTTGCCAGCCGCGCCTTGGTGAGGCCGAACAAGCTTGTATATTCGCCCAGGCTAGGGAACATCGTTTTGCGCTGACGTTCATGTTGGATGCGCAACAGGTTGATGATGTCCGCATTCGCGATCGCGTCGTCCACGTCATGCACGACACGGCAGCCCATCTCTTCAAAGACGCGCGGCACCAGCGTCGCGGGTCCGCAAAGGGTCACATTCGCACCGAGTTTGTTGAGCGCCCAGATATTCGAACGGGCGACGCGGCTGTAAAGGATGTCGCCGAGAATGGTCACATTCAGGCCCGCGATGCGCCCTTTGCGCTCACGAATCGTAAAGGTGTCCAGCAAGGCTTGCGTGGGATGTTCGTGCGCGCCATCGCCGGCATTGACGACGCTGCCACGCATAAACCGCGAAATGAAATGCGGGGCGCCGGCCGCGCTGTGGCGGATGATGATAATATCTGCGTTGAGCGCTTCGAGATTGCGCGCCGTATCCTTGAGCGTTTCGCCTTTGCGCAATGACGATGCCTCCGCGGAAAAATTGATCACATCCGCACTGAGCCGAATCGCGGCCAACTCAAAGCTGATCCGTGTGCGCGTGGAAGGCTCGACGAAGAGATTAACCACGGTTTTGCCCCGCAACGCAGGGACTTTTTTGATGGCGCGTTCGCCGACGGCTTTAAACGCCGTAGTTGTGTCCAGGACCATGGTGATCTCGTCCGCCGAAAGCGATTCGATGTCCAGGAGGTGCTTTCGCTGCCAGGTCGTCATAGTCCGCGTTATTTCTAAAGCTCGCGTCAGGCTTTCTCAAGATAAACCACATCGTTACCGCCGGCCTCCTTTAATTGCACGTCAATGCTTTCGTTGAGCGCCGTCGGCACATTCTTGCCCACAAAATCAGCTTTGATCGGCAGTTCGCGATGGCCTCGATCGATCAAGACCGCAAGCTGAATCCGCTGCGGCCGCCCAAAATCGGTCAAAGCGTCCATCGCGGCACGTGCGGTGCGCCCGCTGAACAAAACGTCATCAACGAGCACCACCGTCTTGCCGGTGATGTCGACGGGAATGTTGGTCGGACGGACCTCCGGCGCGATGTGGTTGTCCAAATCGTCGCGATGCATGCTGACGTCCAAAACGCCAAGCGGTACTGGGCGGTTCATGACGGACGCAAGAATCGGCTCAAGGCGTTGAGCCAGGAAAACCCCGCCGCGCTGGATGCCGACCAGGACCAATTCCGGCTCCTCGGCATTTTTCTCTGCGATTTCATGCGCCATACGCGTCAACGTGCGTTGCACCGCCTTCGCATCGAGCAGGAGAACTTTGTGAGTCGTCATAAGACGTAAACTATGCACCCTTCCCAATCAGAGGGCTGCGGGTGCGTAAAAAACGGCTGTCCTTCGCGACCTCGCAGGATCGCACATTAAAGGACAGAAACCTTCGGAAAAGCTATTTTTTGTCTTTATCGGTGGGCTGGCGGCCTCTGCGCCATTTGGACCGGTGCTTCATGATCCAATCCGTCAACGCATGCTCAAACCCGATGTCATAGCCAAGCTTTTCAGATTCGATCCACTTATGCTTCATGATTTCCTCGCGTTCCGCCTGGAACTCGCGATAAAGCGAGGATTTCTCGACCAAATCTTTGCCGCTGGCCTCTTGAGTATTCGCAGCCATAGGACTATTTGCTTCTGAGAGCTTCAACTTACCATAAACCGGGCCATTGACAATGGTTATGCGTAATAAAACTGTCGAAGCCGTTCCCAGTCAACCACTTACATTGGCAGTCTCGTATTGGAATCCAGGTTTCTACATGGACAATTCTGCCGGGTTTCCTGCGTCAAGGAATTGCGAAACCCGCTCTCTGCGCCAATTCAGCCAAAGCTGTCATTTCATCGAGCCCGGGTAGCTCGATGCACGGCGTCAAGACCGGGGCTGGCGGGACGGCGAACCGCGGCGCTGACACATTGTGACGGCTGAAATCCAGCGCTTCAGCAAGGTTGTTTGCCGTCGCATCGCGGATTGTTAGCGGACGTAAATTCCAACGCCATTCGATCATTTTGAGAACCGAGGTGTGATTGTACACGCCATGCGCAACCTGCCCCCGCGGCGACCACGGCGAAATCAGCATCGCCGGCGTACGAAAGCCGAGCAGGCCGTCGCTGCCGAGGGCTGCGTCTGCAGGGGGAATGGGTCCATACGGAGGCGGCACGTGGTCGAAAAATCCGCCCCACTCATCGTAGTTGATGACCATGACCGTCTCAGGCCAATTCGGACTGGACGTGACCGCTTCGTAAACGTTATTCAGAAATGATTGGCCGCGGCGAATGTCCGCATATGGATGATCGTCTTCGGAGAGGCCCTGATGTTCGGCGAGCATACGGGGTTCGACGAAGGAGACGTGCGGGAGGGTGCCAGCGGCGCAATCGTCATAGAACGCCGCGATGGGCCGCGAAATCGGAAGATATTTTGCACCCCAGAGCGCCACGAATGGCAGATCACTGAAGTAATAGCGGCCAGTGAGGCTGTGTTCGGCCAGACGGTCCCAGATGGTGGGCAAGGTGGAGATCGGCAGCAACGAATTGTCGAGACGATCCGTCTGCGCGGCGTGTTGATAGACACGATTGGCGTAAGTGCCTGCCATGATCGCGGCGAAGTAGCGATCCAATGTGGTCCACGCCGGCACCGCACTCGCGAAGAACGGCAGGTCTGCCTGCGTGTAATAGCCAATTGCATAGTTGTCGTTGGCGGCCGCGCGCAGCCAGCCATCACACGCGCCGCTGTTATATTCCACCCGACCGCCTTGATACGAATGGTCCGGGTCCGGGTGGCCGCAGCCCTGGTAATCCGGCGCGAGCGGATAAGTGGATTGCGGGAGGCCACTTCGGTCAAGATACGTGAGTCCAGCTTGTCGTCCGTCAGCGCCTGGCGCCCAGCCCAGGAAATGATCGAACGAGCGGTTCTCCATCATCACCACCACGAAATGCCGAATCCCTGAGCGTTGAGGCAACGGCAATCGCTTGTTGCGTCGGACGGCCACAGCCGCTTGGGCGAGTTGCGGCAATGTTGAGGCGGCTGCGATTCCTGCAGCCGCCGTCGAACGCCGGATAAATTGGCGACGAGTAATTCCCTTATGAGTGTTTAAGCCGGCCTTCCCCTGCCGGTCCCCCGTGCGATCGAAGTCTTTCATTGCAGCGCATTATAAGAATCGGGGGGAGGGAAACCGACATACGCTATTTACCTACCGTCAGGGCGTATGTGTCGCACGATAAAAGCGAGGGCCAGCGGCGGAGGCATCGCCGTCCAAAAAAGCAGCGATCCAATCGACGACGGGAACATTCGTCAAAGGCAGCCAGGGTGCAGTGGATAAAAGCGAGTCCTTGTATTCAAGCATCACGGTCTCGCCCGGAGCGCCATTAATGCGGATAGCGCGTACGCTTCCGTCCTTAAGGCTGATCCCCACCTTGAAGTTATCGAGCGGAAAGATTCGCACGTCGTCGATCAATGCTGTGGCGTCACCGGTGCCGCCTTTTTCAAAAACAATTGTCAAGTCCGGCTCAGTCGCCGTAAACGGCTGGCCTATCAGCAGGCGGAACGGCTCCACACCGCCCACCGCCGCCACCGTATGCTCCCCCACGACCCGGATGTCGCCGACCGTCACAGACAATGTCGCCGCGCCGCCGCAGCAATTTTGCCGGGCATTTTCGCGGTAAGTCAGCCAATATTGCGCACCGACGTTGAACCCGGAGACGGTCTGTGCCAAGGCGCCGTTATGTTGGAGGAACGCCACCTTCGCACCATGCGGCACCGCGCCATTGTCACAAAACGCGCCGTTCATGGGATTAATGCCGTAGCTGGTGCCGAGGTCTACGCTTGGCATCCAACCGGTGATGGTTCCGTATCCCGGAAAGGGCGGAATAGGATCCTGCTCAAAACTTGGGTTTCTCACAATCGGCACACCGGTACGCACAGTCAGGTTCGCATCGGAACTGCGGGCCGATCCGGCAGCGTTCGCGACCACGAACCAATACGTTCCTGCTTGCGCCGGTCCGATGTCCCTGCGGGTGAGCGTCCTGTTCGTTTCCCCATCAAGTTTCGCGCCGTTGAACCACCATTGGAAAAACATTGGCGCGGTCCCCACAGCAGCTGCGGTAAACGTGACTGACTCACCGGAATCGCCCCGCTGCGAGGCGGGATTCTCGGTGACCCCCGGCGGGCTATTTGGCGGAACTTCCATGATCTCGACAAGATCGATCAACGCGGTTGTGTCGCCGTCGCCGTTTTTAGAAAACGTCAGTGTCCGGGTTTCCTGTGGCGCGGTGAACACTGTGCTGCCGATGATCCGATACGGGTTTGTGCCTCCGACCGGCGTCACTCGATGCGAAGTCACAATGGTTTCGTTGCCGATCCTGACCGCGAGCAACGCGGTGCCGCCGCAACAGCCCTGGCGCGCGTTCTCGCGGTAAGTCAGCCAATATTGCGCGCCGACGCGAAATCCGGAAATGTCCTGGCTCAACGTGCCGTTGTGCTGCAGGAAGGCGACTTTGGTTCCATCGGGGACTGCGCCGTTGCCGGCGAATGGCATGCCAAATTCATTGATGCCGGAGCCTCCATCGATTCCGCCGCCGGGGGTCCATCCGGTGATTGTTCCGTAGCCTGCCCCCGGCGGAACTGGATCAAATTCAAAACTGGGATTCACAATGAGCGTCGTTGGAGAGGTCATTACGCGGCCGGGATGAATAAACAAAAACTGCACTTCCGCGCTGGACAGGGCGTGATCATAAACCTGCACATCGTCGAGCAGGCCAGTGAACATTCCCCTCGGGGTTCCGTCAAAATTGGCCCCCCCAAGCAGGAAAGGCGCTCCGTTGGCGAGGATCGGTTGACTGGCCTTCACTGCTTCGATGGGCGCGCCATCGACATAAATCCCGAGCGTGCCGTCAGCGTCGTAGACACCCACCACGTGATGCCAGTTGCCATCATTGATCGTCGTCGTTGAAGTCGCCTCCCCACCAGGCATTGTCGAGTCGTAGAAATATATTTTGTTTGCCTCGCCGTAAGTGCTACTCGTGTTAACCGTCATCAGGTAACCATTCAACGTGCCGGCTTCATGTTTGCCGAGGAAGAGCGATTCCCGTTCGGTCGTCGTTGTTTTAATCCATAGAGCGATTGAGAAATCACCCGCAGTGAAATTTGGAAAGGCCGTTCCCATGTTCGCAAGGGAACCGCTCTCGCGGTCGAAACGTAGCGCATTGCCCGAAACACCATCATCGACAAACATCGCCCCGCCACTCAGCGCCCCATGGAAAGGGCCTGCGCTGTCATGTGCAATCGCGCCGCCATTCTCGTCGAAAGTCCAATGAGCGACGAGCCGCGCGTCGGCGCGCGCACACGCAAAGGCCACCCACAGGGTGCACAGAAAACTCGGCGATAACCGACGCGCAGACAGAAAAGTAGCTGTCATAACGAGAACGCTTCCGGAACTTCAATCAGCCTATCATACGCCGGTTAGACGGCGCACGCTCCAAAATGCTCCCCCTACCAGCGAGAGTCGTCTCTCACTTCCATTTCGGGGTCAGAATGACACCAAGCGTTGCCGGATCGCCGGTTCTTTCGGTGGTCTTAAGGATAAACAATGCGTGTTCTTTCGGAATTTGGATTCGAGCTGCCATTGCCAGGTTGGTAATCGCAGTGGTGATACCAGTGCCGAATCCAGTGGCCTCGATTGACGTCAACAAGTCGGTGCAGTCACCTCGCTGCCTGGCCAAAACCTCCAATGAGAAAGACGGACTCGTTGGTTGGCCGCTTGCGCTCACCATTCTCGTGTGTATTCCGTGGGCGGTGGTTATCCGGCATGCTGTGCTGTAGCTGCCGCCGCTGGAAGTTAACTCTTGGCGCATTCTCACTGCTTCATTGGTTCGAACGAAGTAGATGTGAAGATTCGTGATGCTTTTGATGGCCGGCGGAAAGGATGGGAGAACCCCCTGTGCCGGGAAGCTCGCTACAGTCGCATCAATCACCACGCTCCTGGAATGCCCCAGAACAAAATCCTTGGTCCGCCAGTACCAGGCCCACGACATGGGAACCCAACCATCAAATGCCAGTCGTTTGGGAGCGAGACTTGTATTGGCGGGCAGTAGGACAACGCGCGGAACCTCCCCATCGCGCAACAGAAGAATCGTCAAAGCAATCGCCAACACCACCACCAACATCAAAGCGACTGTCCGCGGCCTGGAAAGACATGGCACATGCATTTAACGCCGCTTGCGCCAAACAGTTGCAACCAAAGATGCCGCTGGTCAGTCTTCCGAAAAGAGGTATTCGAGGTCGGTCTGGGAGAGGCTGCGGGCGAAGCCTTCTTCGCCGAGGACGTCGGCGATGGTTTGCGATTTGCTTTGTTGCAGGTCCCAAATTTTTTCCTCCACCGTGCCGGGCGCGATCAGGCGGTACGCGGTGACGTTTTGCGTCTGGCCGATGCGATGCGAGCGATCGATCGCTTGCGCTTCAACCGCGGGGTTCCACCAGGGATCGTAAAGCACCACGTAGCTGGCGGTGGTCAGGTTCAGCCCGGTGCCGGCAGCGCGCAGGCTCAGGAGGAATACGGCTGGGTTTGGGTCGTTCTGAAACGCCTGCACCACCTCCTGGCGTTCCTTCGTTTCGCCGGTGAGAATATGCGTGGCGATGTTCAGTTTGCGGAACTCGGCTTCCAACAACTTGAGCATCTGCACGAACTGGCTGAATACAAGCACCTTCTGACCTTCGGCCAGCAGCGGCTCGAGCAACTCGAGCAACGTCAGCGTCTTGCCGGAATCGGAGTCGTTGCCGACGAGGGTTGGATGGCAGCAAATTTGGCGCAAACGGGTCAGCGCCGCGAGCACGTGAATCTTGCTGCGCGCCAGGCCTTTTTCCGCGACGGCCTGGAGTACTTGATCGCGACTGCGGCGGAGCTCTGCCAGATAAAGTTTGCGCTGCGCTTCGCCGAGTTCGCAATCTCGCCGCACTTCGATGCGCTCCGGCAAATCCTGAGCCACCTGGCGCTTGAGCCGGCGCAGCATCAAGGGGCGGAGCTTGGCGGACAATCGCCGGCGCGCGATCCGTTGCGCAAGCTGGCCTTCCTCGCCTTCGCCCTTGGGCTCGTAAGTTTGGCCGAAATGCTCCTGGGTGCCCAAGTAACCCGGCTGGACGAAATCGACAATGCTCCAGAGATCAAGCAGCCGATTCTCCAGCGGTGTACCGGTCAGGGCAAGGCGCTGATTGGAAATGAGGCGCTTGACGGACTGCGTGACTTGCGCAGCTGGGTTTTTGATGAACTGCGCTTCGTCAAGAATGACCGCGCTGAACGCGAACTTCTGCAGGGCCTCCCAATCGCGCCGCAGCAGCGCGTAATTGGTGACGATCAAATCATATTGCGGAATCTTCTTACGCAAGCTGTGCCGCGCCGCACCGCTCTCGAGCACGAGCACCTTGAGATGCGGTGTAAACTTTTCTGTTTCGCGCCGCCAATTGTGCAGGACGGACGCCGGGCAAATGACCAGCGCGGGCTGGCGATGCTTGCCGTTGCGCGCGTGCATCCACGCGAGCCACGCAAGCGTCTGCAACGTTTTGCCGAGCCCCATGTCGTCGGCCAAAATGCCGCCGAGCTTCAAGTCGGTCAGGTGGCAAAGGAAATCGAATCCTTCCTTTTGATAAGGACGCACTTCCGCTTTCACCGTTGCGGGCATGGCGATCTTCGGGATGCCTTCAAAGCTCGATAACCGGTCGCGCAGCGCCTGGGCTTCGGGAGATTCGAGGAAGCGTTGGAATGCTCGGTCGTTCAGGCAAGCGCCTTGTTCGAGGTTAACGCGCTGCGCATCGGCGCTGAGCGAATCGAGGCCGAGATCGGCCATCACTTCGTGGGCATCGGCGACAGCGGCCGTATCGAGTTCCAACCAACCGGCATCCGGCAGCTTTACGAAGCGTCCCGTCGCGGCCTTGAGACGTTCGAGATCGGCCGGCGTAAGCTTCAGGCCTTCCATCTCCCACTCGGC
>DATENK010000737.1:0-4492 GCA_035275085.1 Verrucomicrobiia bacterium
CTGGTGAAGGTTTACGGCTTCTGGAATTTACACGCGCTGATCGGCGGCGAGCTCGAGCGCCTCATCGACCATCCGTTGTTGAAGGTGATGGAGCTGAAACGGCAAATCGAGGATCCGCTCGGGCTGGAATGGAGTCGCCGCAATGTCGCTGAGATTGCTCCCAATGTCGGCTTTGTCGATACGGTGATCGGCAACAATAACATCATCGTCCACCAACTTCTGGAGCAAAAAGCGACCCCCTACAATGTGCTGCTTACGCTCTTTCGGCGCCCGAACGGGATGATCATCGCCAGCCTGCGCAGCCGCAACGGCGAAGCCATCAAGGTCGCCGAGAAACTTCAAGGCGGAGGCCACGCCAACGCCAGCGGCGCGACGTTGCCGAAGTCGATCCGCACCATCGATGACGCCGTCGAGTACTTGCGCACGGTCTTGAACCCGCCGAAGCCGGTGGCCATCAACACCCTTGAAAGCCTCTTCTCGGCGGCCGAAAAGAAGTAGCCGCATAGCCATTTCCTTTTGACAAACAGCATGCAGACTTCTAGCTTTGTCGCGTCTCGATTTGGATGGGGTCGTAGCTCAGTTGGTAGAGCACCACAATGGCATTGTGGGGGTCAGGGGTTCGAATCCCCTCGGCTCCACCATCCTTAAGCTCCCCGAAATTCAGCCGTGTCATCCGTGTGATTGACGGCTACAAATTCAAGCACGAGTATGATGGAACTCAACATCCAGCCGCCTTTACCGAAGCGCCGCGATTGGCGCATTGGCATCCTGGGCAGCGGATTTATTGTCAACGATTGTCATCTTGTCGCCTATCGCAAAGCTGGGTTCAATCCCGTGGCGATTGCCTCCCGCACTAAAGCAAATGCCGCAAAGGCCGCAGCGCGGCACGGGTTGGCCAAGGTCTATGATTCATACGAACAGCTTTTAGAGGACCCCTCGATTGAAGTGCTCGACATCGCGGTGCCGCCGAATGCCCAAGTGGCTTTGATCAAGCGCGCTTGCGCGCGGAAAACAGTGAGAGGCATTCTCGCGCAAAAACCGCTCGGAATAAATTATGAGGACGCGCTGCAGGCGGTGGAAGCCTGTGAACGCGCAGGCATTACATTATCGGTGAACCAGAACATGCGGTACGATCAATCGGTGCGCGCCGCGAAGATGTTGCTCGAGAACGGAACCATTGGCGAACCGGTGTTTGCGACAATTGAAATGCGCGGCATTCCGCATTGGATGCCATGGCAGGCGGAACTCGGCTGGGTAACGCTGCGGATTATGTCCATCCATCACTTGGACTGTTTTCGATATTGGTTCGGCGACACGGAACGCATCTTTTGCAGCACTCGCCCTGATCCCCGGACGAAGTTCAAACACGAGGATGGTATCTGCACTTACATTTTGGAGTATGCCAACGGCTTCCGCTGCGTCGGGATGGACGACACGTGGACCGGCCCGGCAAAGGAAGGTTGTCCCGCCGAGAATTATATCAGGTGGCGCATCGAAGGCTTGAATGGGCTCGCGATCGGCGATATCGGCTGGTGCAAGGACACTTACACCACGCCGTCCACGATCCAATACGCCCGCCGCGGCGATTCTGATTTCCATCGACCAAAGTGGAACGAGAGTTGGTTTCCGGACGCCTTCATCGGGACCATGGCGCAGTTGCTCATTGCCCTGGAAGGCGGTAACGCGCCTGCAATCAGCGCGCGCGACAATTTGAAGACCATGGCGTTGGTTGATGCTGCTTACCAAAGCGCGTATGAACATCGGGCGATTGAACTAGAATGAAGAAGGTCTGCCTGGGCGTTGAAAAGCTGACGATCCGCCGCGGTAGCACGGTGATTCTGGATGGCGTGGATTGGTCGGTCAGGCGCGGTCAGCATTGGGTCATTTTAGGGGCGAATGGTTCGGGCAAGACATCGTTGCTCAGCGCGCTGACGGGTTATATGACCCCGACCGCCGGCCGCATTACGGTGCTCGGCCGGACCTTTGGCCGCGCCGATTGGCGGGAACTGCGCCTGCACATCGGTATCGTTAGTTCATCGATCCGTCAATTGATGGCGAATGATGAACCGGCGCTGTTCACGGTGGCGAGCGGCAAATATGCGATGATCGATTTTTGGGGGAAACTCACGCGGCGCGACAAATCGGAAGCCGAACGCATTCTGCGGCAGATTGACTGCGCGCACCTTGCGTTACGGACATGGCAAGTGCTTTCACAGGGCGAACGGCAGCGAATCCTGATAGGTCGCGCGTTGATGGCGAAGCCGGCGTTACTCATTCTCGACGAGCCCTGCGCCGGATTGGATCCGGTGGCGCGCGAACATTTTTTGCAGTTCGTCGATGCTCTTGGCCGCAGCAAAAACTCGCCAACGATCGTATTTGTGACCCATCATGTGGAAGAGATAATGCCTGTCTTCAGTCACGTTCTTCTCTTGCGCGGTGGACGCGTTCTCGCTGCAGGTCCAAAAGAAGCGGTCCTTACGTCCCTGAACTTGCGCGCAACATTCGATTCGCCGATGCGGATTCGCCAACAGAATGAACGTTTCACGCTCTCGGTTTCGCGTCCGACTCCGAACAAAGTCATATGAGCATCGTTACGCGAACCGGCGACGACGGCAGCACGGGCCTTATGTATGGACGCCGCGTGACCAAGTCGCATCCGCGCATTGCGGCTTGCGGCGCCATTGATGAACTCAATGCGGCCCTCGGATTGGCGCGCGCGGAGGCAGGCGGTGAGACTTTGTTGCCCATTCAGAAGGAACTGGTTGGAGTTATGGGCGAACTGGCTACCCTGGACGAGGACATGCCCCGCTACATTAAAGACGGATACCCCGTCATCTCGGTCGAATCAGTCGCGCGTTTGGATCAGCTTGCCGCCACACTCGAAACCTCACTGCCTCCTTTCAAGGACTGGGTCATGCCGGGCGCAAATCGCGCGTCGGCAACCATCGACTTCGCGCGCACCATCTGTCGCCGCGCGGAACGTCACATTTCGGAACTGGAACTTCACAACGCTCAAATCCTCATTTACCTAAACCGCCTGTCCGACGTCCTTTGGCTGATGGCGCGCTCGCTCGAAAAATAGGCTTGGGTTTTGCTTCCAACGGGCTTCTGCCGTATGCTTGGAGGTTAGTGATGACGAGCGATTCGTGACTTGAGATGGCTAAAGACTGTATCAGAATAGGCGGGGCGCGTGAGCATAATTTAAAGAATCTCACGCTGGAAATCCCGCGTGATAAGCTGGTGGTGATTACCGGGTTGAGCGGCTCGGGCAAATCTTCTCTGGCGTTCGACACCATTTACGCGGAGGGCCAGCGCAAATACGTCGAGTCGCTTTCGGCCTATGCGCGCCAATTCCTTGATCAATTGCAAAAGCCGGAGGTCGATTACATCGAGGGACTATCGCCGGCCATTGCAATCGAACAACGCAGTTCCGGGAGCAATCCGCGTTCGATCATCGCAACCACCACCGAAATTTACGATTACCTGCGCCTGCTGTTCGCAAACATCGGCCAGCCGCATTGTCCGGATACCGGTGTTCCCATAGTGCCGCAAACCACATCGGACATTGTCGACAAGATTATGGCGCTTCAGCCAAAGACGCGGGTCATGTTGCTGGCGCCGGTCGTTCACGAACAGAAAGGAGAATTTCGGGACGTGGTCGAGCGCCTTGCGCGTGAAGGTTTTGTGCGCGCACGCATTGATGGCGAATTCGTCGAACTGTCCGCCAACGTCCGCGTGAAGCTTGATGCAAAACAGAAACACTCGATTGACGTCGTTGTTGATCGCTTGGTCATGGACGAAAAGGTCCGCGTGCGACTGAGCGATTCCGTCGAGACTGCACTCAAGTGGGGTGAAGGGCGCTTGCTGGTGCTCGATCAGCCCTCCAACCCAGCCGCCGCAACCGAGTGGCGCGAGACGCTCCATTCCAATCGCAATTACAGTCCGGCCACGGGCAAAAGTTACGACAAGCTCACGCCGAAGCATTTCTCATTCAATTCACCGCTCGGCGCATGCACTGTCTGCCACGGCCTTGGACAGAAGATGGTCTTCGACGAAGCGCTGGTGGTCCCGAATGGCGAAAAATCTCTCGAAGGCGGCGCCGTGTTGCCGTGGCGGCGTGGCGGCAAGCGAATGATCACCTATTACAAGGCGATGTTGCGCGGGGTGTCGCAGCATTTCGAGCAAAGTATGGAAACGCCATACCAGCAGCTGCCGGAGGATTTCAAAAAAGTGCTGATGCGCGGCTCAGGCGAGACACCAATCAACTTTCATTTTTGGCGCGCGGGCAAGGTGAGCACGGTCAGCCGCCCATTCGAGGGGGTAATTCCGAATCTCGAACGTCTTTATCAGGAGAGCGAAAGCGAGTTCACGCGCAACCGTCTCAAAGCGTTCATGAACCCGCAGTTCTGCGACGCGTGCAACGGCAAACGGTTGAAGCCGGAAATCCTCGCAGTGACGATCGGCGATTCGAAAATCAGAGCAAACATACCGG
>DATENK010000738.1:0-2542 GCA_035275085.1 Verrucomicrobiia bacterium
ACCAACGTCACCTCTGCATTCTCCGGCCCGAATAATTTCGGCGCCGCAATATCATTCAGTGCACTGTTCAGTTTGCGTCCGCGCTTCTCAACCATCATGCGGCGTTTGGTCGGGTTCGTAAATTCGTCACTGATCAGCGTGCCATCTTCGTCGTGTTCGTCGGTGGCGGCGGTGAAAATGTGGCCTAGCACACCCGGAACCGCGCGCGGTGAAATGCCGCTCTCCGTGTTCTTAAAGCGCCAATATTTGTCGTCGTTATAACCACTGCCAATACTGACCGCTTCGCCGTTCCCGTTTGGCGCGTTACTGGGCAGAATCAGTTGCCCGCGGTCAATCTTCACTTTGAAATTCAAATCAGCGGGATCAACGCTGCTGGTCCCTTCGGAGATCAGAAGGTCAGACAACACCAGCCCGGGACATTGGTATTTGTCCACGAGGTTGAACAGTTCTGGTATTAGCTTAAACGCGTCCACCTGGCTCGTCGGCGCCACGATGATTCGCGGGAAGTCGCCGGGGGCAGCGCCTAATATCTGCCACAGGTCCCCCTGCTCTGTTTTGGTGGGAATACCCGTCGCCGGACCGCCGCGCTGAACGTTGATGCAAATCATCGGTGTCTCGAGCATGCCCGCCATGCCGAGCCCTTCAGTCATCAGCGCGAATCCGCCGCCGGAAGTCGCGCACATCGCCCGACACCCCGCGTGCGCGGCGCCGATCACCATATTCACTACACCGATTTCGTCTTCGACCTGGCGAACCATGATGCCAAGCTGGCGCGCGTGAGCCGCCATCCACATCAACACCCCGGTCGAGGGACTCATCGGATACGCCGCATAGAACTTCACACCAGCAGCGGCGCCGCCTAACGCCAGCGCCTGGTTGCCGGTCACTACGCCCAACGGCTTCGCGCCCCGCGGCGCCTTGAATGGGAACGAACGAAAATTCGTGGCCGCATAATCATACCCCGCCTTGGCCATGTTCACGTTTTCCTGGACGACCGCATCGCCCTTCTTCTTGAACTGCCGGGAAAGGACTTGCTCCAGCGGATCAATTTCGATGCCGAGCATTTGCAGCGTTGCCGCCACTGCCACCGTGTTCGCACCGAGCTTATTCGCGCCGCACAATTGCTTCATCGGCATCGGGCAAAGCTGCACGCCTTTGGCATGCTCACCCGGCTTTAATTTATCGCCGTCGTAAATCACGCACGACCCATCGCGCAGCAGCTTGAGATGGCGGTCCATCGTATCCTGGTTGAGCGGAATCAGGACATCGATCTTGTCGCCCATGTTGCCGACCGGCCGTTCGCTCGCGCGGATAGTCAGGAAGGTGTGACCGCCGCGGATCAGGGATTGGTAAGCATTGTAGGCGTTCAGGTGCAAACCACGGCGCGCAAAAATACGCGCAAGAATATCGCCGGGCGTGGCGATGCCTTGTCCGGCTTCACCGCCGATGCCTATTGCAAAATCAACTGCAGCCATTTTGGTTCCTGTTAATGTGAGGCCGCGTGTGCCAAGGCTTCCTGCCCGCGCTGCAAGCCTCCGGGTTTGAGCGATTTACGACCGACCGTACAACAACTTTTTGCGGAACAGCAAGCGTTAAATTTGCGGCCGCAGCAGTTTTTCAATTTGGCAGCGTTCAAACTGGAATTGTAACTTATCAGCGTCGGTTTCCGAACAGCCATGAGTGGATTACGCGCAACTGGCAACAGATTGGCCGAGCTTACCGCGCCGGATGGCAGCGGCTTGTTGGGCGACGTGCGCGCTTTGCTCGATCAACTTGGTTCACCCGAGGGTGGCATTGAGGCGCCTCCGCCGGCTCTGCCCGCGAACTTCGCGGCGCTGAAACAATTTCTTCATACTTACAAGCGCGAGGTGCTCATCAAGCACGAGTGGCCCGCCATTTACAGCGCCTACAATCACGCTTCCCACAACGAATGCCATGAATTGATCGCTCTCGATGAATCAATCGCGCGCGAACGCGGCGCTGCTCCCTTCGCCGAAGCCAGTCGGTGCATCGGACAATTCCAATTGAAGCGTTTGGCGCCCTTGCGTGGCGAACGAGTTCTCACCCGTTACATGGCTGCCGTAGACGAAGGCCGCGCTCAGGGCTGGCACACACTGGTCTACGGACTCACCCTGGCGCTTTATTCGCTGCCGGCACGACAAGGTCTGATGCACTACGCCCAGCAGATTCTCCGCGGCTACCTCGACAGCGCGGCGCACTCCTTTTCGATCAGCGACGACGATTCCCGCAGCGCCCTCGGCGAACTGCTCGCAGATCTGCCTGGGGAACTGGAAAAGATCCTGAAGCCGTTGAAGTAGGGCGAGCCATCGCCGCGCCGTGCAGTGGAGCAGTTCCGCCCGCGCATCGCGGGTTTGACCCTACTAGTGGTTTCCCTTTGCTGAAGCATCTTGCCGTAGCTTCGTTGCGACCGTTTGTAACGAACGGTATCAGTGATGAGCTAGGGGCCTCAACACGTGGAACTTAACACTCCGTGCGTTGAGGCTCGGTTTTTGTGGGAGGTTCAACTCGGGACAAACTTCAC
>DATENK010000739.1:0-2018 GCA_035275085.1 Verrucomicrobiia bacterium
TTTTACGATCTAAAGACGCATCGCGAGAATGCGCCATTCATCACCGAAGACCAGGGCGCGCCGACTGTCACCGAGCGGGTGAACGAAGCGCACGACGAGTTCCGGGCCGTCAACTCGCTCCGCTTCGAAAAGGAGATCCGCGATTGGTGGTTTGTTACAGGCGGCTATTTGCATTCACACGCGGATGCGGACGCTGCTTTCCGGCAGGAAACCGTGCACGTGACAGGTTTGCCGATTATTGATGCCGGTTTCTGGCGAAGCAGATCGATCGTGCTTTCACAAAATTCGATATTGTTAAATGGCAACACGCGTTTCGGAGAGTGGCAGCATTTCACTCTTTCGGGTGGAGTGCAAAGCGAATGGATGCAGCAGGAAGGCGTGGGGAATGTGAGTTTGGACACCGCCAACCCCGTCACGTTCCTGACGCTGGTGCCCGCGACGTTGGACGCGAACCTGCACAAGCATACCTTGGAAGAGAGCGCGCAGTTGCAATACACCGGGGTGCCATTCACTTCGTTCTTCGTCGAAGGCCGGCTCGCGCAGGAAAGGTATGGCACGATTGAGCAGGACGTCGGCGGTGGTCATCCGTTTGAGCGAGACACTGATGCAAAAAGCGACCTTGCCGATTGGCGCGTCGGCTTTCAGAGTTCGCCGCGCCGGATGGTTTCTTTTGGTGCGCATTATCGCAGCCGCGACAAAGACACGCGTTATCATGACCGCGTGGACGACACGGAAGGATATCCTGGGTTTTTTCGTGACCGCAAAATCGACACGGAAGAAATCGAAGCGCGAGTCTCGTTGCGGCCGCTACGTTGGCTAAAGACCACATTCACGTATCAGCTGGTGGACACCGACTTCGATTCAAATACCGATCCCGCGGCGGGCGCCACTCCCGGGGGCTGGGTACACGCAGGAAAATTCAACGCGGATGTTTACGGCGTGAACCTGATTCTGACGCCGTTTAGTCGTTGGTATTTTTCAGGGACGTTTAATTTTTATGATTCGCGCTCCGGTTCAGAGCACAACGATGTGCGCTCGATCGCCGCGTATCGCGGCGAGATTTACAGTGTGCTCGCAAGCGCGAGTTATGCGCTGAGCACCAACACCGACCTGACTGCCAGCTACAGTTTTTCGCGGGCCGATTATGGCCAAAACAATTTTGGGGCTGGCTTGCCATTGGGAATTGATTATGATTGGCACGCTGTGCAAGGGGGCATTGCGAGGCGGTTCAGGCGAGCCACCGTCAATTTGCAATATGCGTTCTATCAGTACATGGAACCGACCAGCGGCGGCTTCAACGACTACACCGCGCATGGCGTGTTCACCACCTTGAACTTGCATTGGCCGTGAGATGAACAAACGCAATTCCAAATGCCCAGCGTCCCTCGGCTGCCTCCTGATCGCAGCCACGTTTCTTGGGCCATCCGCTTTCGGCGCCACCTTCACGGTGAGCATGTTCAATCCGCCTACAGGTTTTAGTCCGGCGAATCTCACGATCAATGTCGGGGACACCGTGACTTGGCGCTGTGTGGTGGGATTTCATGACACTGTGGCAGAGGATGGCGCTTGGAACAGCAACATCCAATTTCCGGCCCTGATGCGCCCCGGAAATACGTTTTCGGTCACGTTTAACAGTCCCGGGTCTCACGCCTATTATTGCACGCCCCATCGCAGCCTCGGGATGGTGGGCAACATCACTGTGTTAGCGCCGAATTCCCCACCGTCTGTTTCAATCATCACCCCCGCCAACCAGTCCAGCTACGCTGCGCCCGCCGATATCTCTTTCGAGGCATCGCCATCGGACCCGAACGGCGATCCGGTGACGGTGGAGTTTTTCCTGAACGGCAGCTCGCTCGGAAGCCTTTCCACGGCACCTTACAGAATCGCGGTGAACGGTCTGGGGCCGGGCAATTACACCTTTACCGTGACCGCGCGCGATTCGGCGGGAGCAGCCAGCAGCGCATCGAGTTCTGTTACAGTCAATGGCAACCAACCGTCTATCACCACAGGACCCCAGT
>DATENK010000740.1:0-6618 GCA_035275085.1 Verrucomicrobiia bacterium
CACCCGAGTTCATTCGTTTCAAATGGCTTCCTGGGGATCCCGCATTGTATTCCAGCACGCGCAGCACGCCGTAGAAGTTGCGTGTTCGGGCAACGACGTCTTTACTCAACGTCCCGGCGTGCTTCACCAGGGCAGCGGCGAGCGCCACGGTTCCGATCGCAGCAACTTTCCAGAAACGTCGATCACCTTCTCGCCACAGCACCAGCGCGATCAGCAGCGGCGCAAGAACCATTGCGCCATGCAGCTCGTAGTAATTTTTAAATACTATTGGAGCGATTAGCCCGACAAAGACGCCGCCCAACGCGCCACCCAGCGCTATGCACATATAGAACGCGGTGAGCTGGCCTGCGCGTGGTCGGAGCCGGTAAAGCTCGCCATGGCAGACAATGCAATAGACAAACAGCAAACAACAGTAGACCCCAACCTGAAGTGCCAGTGGTGGATATGGCGCTTTGAACAGGATTACGCAAACCCAGGCGCTGAAAATTGCCAACGCGATCAGATAAGGACCGCGCCGGTACCAGCGCGTGCTGTCAAAGGCGATAATGAAGGTGATCAGGTATAGCGCCAGCGGCAGGACCCAAAGGAATGGCACTACCGCTACGTCCTGGCAGATCTTATTCGTGGTCGCTAGCAGCAGTGTTGAGGCTGCCCCTGGCAGAAGGGTCCATAGCGCCCATGGTGACCCTTCCTTGGGCCTGGCTTCAACCACTGGCGCTTCGGTTCGCCGCCCGAAAGCGCACAAGCCTATGAGCACACCAAAAACAACGAAACCGCCGGACCAGAGATGTGAAAGCACCTTGCGCGAAAACAGCGGCTCGAAAGCGAATGGAAAACTAATCAGCGCCGCAAGGGACCCGATGTTCGACAGGGCATACAGGCGGTACGGGGAGGCTTCAGGT
The DNA here is from genome assembly GCA_035275085.1 of Verrucomicrobiia bacterium. Taxonomy (GTDB): domain Bacteria; phylum Verrucomicrobiota; class Verrucomicrobiia; order Limisphaerales; family DATENK01; genus DATENK01. The sequence goes on from DATENK010000740.1 coordinate 903, forward strand.
CGCGCTTGGGCGAACCACGCTTGCAGCAGCGGACTCGTGGATGACAAAGCAAAATATGGAATGCCCAAACAGATCGCGAGTAACCCAAGAATGCGCCAGGTTGGATCCGATGCGTCGGTGGGCTTCCAGCGCTCGCTTGGAACCAGTGGCAGGAAGGCCACCGCAGCCGTGATGACAAGCACGTGAATCATCGCCTGCAGCCCCGGCCGTTTGAGTTGTGTAATCGCATGCGCATAGGCATAGCCGGCCAGTAGAACGATTTGGAAGAACAGCAAGCACGTTGTCCAGACGGATGTCGCGCCGCCAAACCACGGCAGGATGAACTTCGCGATCAGCGGCTGGACCTGAAATAACAGGAACGCGCCCAGAAAAGTCGCTGCTGCGAATAGCGCAGTTTTCATCGAATAATTCGGCCGCAGTGTTGTAACTCGCCATCGTTTTGGCGAGCCGCTAAGATCGCGTCCGTGAAACTTGCACTTTCTATCGTGTTCTTCTGTGCCGCCTGGTCTGTCCGTGCCGCAAGCCATGGCGCAGTTGCCACTGTGCAACCCATCGCCACGGACGCAGCGATAGCGGCGATGAACAAAGGTGGGAATGCGATCGACGGCGCGATCGCCGCAGCCCTGACTCTCGGCGTGGTTGATGGTCACAACTCAGGAATTGGTGGCGGTTGTTTCATGCTTATCCGTCGGGCTAACGGGCAGTTCGTCGCGCTCGACGGCCGCGAAACAGCGCCGGCAAAAGCCAGCCGTGACATGTTTCTGCGGGACGGCAAAGCAGACACGGCTTTGAGCCAATCCGGTCCCCTCGCCGCGGGCGTTCCCGGCGCATTGGCAGTTTACGATTATGCCGCGCGCAAGCTCGGCAAACTCGGCTTGAAGGAGCATCTGCAGAATGCGGCTAAAATCGCCGACGGCGGCTTCGCGTTGGACGCGACTTACGCCAGTCGGCTCGTATTCACTGCAAAAGAATTGAAACGGTTCGGCGGCGCATTTCTGAAACCAGATGGCTCGCCTTACAAACAAGGAGAGATCCTGAAGCAGCCGGACCTCGCGCGGAGCTATCGGTCTATCGCGAAACAAGGCATCGGATGGTTCTACGGCGGCGAATTCGCGCAAAAAGCCGAGACGATCAGAGGGTTGCTGACCGCGGCCGACTTCAAAAACTACAAAATGAAAACCCGGGAGCCGATTCGCACCACGTATCGTGGTTACGAAATCGTTGGGTTCCCGCCGCCCAGTTCCGGGGGAATCCACGTGGCGCAAATTCTAAATATTTTGGAGCAGGCGCCGCCAGAGAAGGATCAGACGCTCTTCATCCACCGTGTCAGTGAAGCCATGAAGCTCGCCTTTGCTGATAGAGCGTATTGGTTGGGCGACCCGGATTTCACAAAAGTGCCTGCCGGTCTGGTCTCCAAAGATTACGCCAAACAACTTGCCAACCGCATCGATCCGAACCATGCAATCACGGTAGCCGGCCATGGCGATCCGCGGGAGCGCAAACATACCACGCATTTTTCGGTCGCCGACTCCGAGGGGAACTGGGTGGCGTGTACGGCCACGGTAAACACGTCTTTCGGTTGCAAGGTCGTTGTACCCGGCACCGGAATCGTGCTCAACAACCAGATGGACGATTTCGCCATCCAACCCGGCGTCGCCAACTACTTCGGCCTCATCGGTGCCGAAGCGAACGCCGTCGCGCCGGGCAAGCGCCCGCTTTCGAGTATGAGCCCGACCATCGTGCTGAAGGACGGCAAGCCGATTCTGGCGGTCGGCGCGGCGGGTGGGCCAACCATCATCAGCCAGACCTTGCTTGTCATCTTATACTCGCTGGATTACGGCATGCCTTTGAAAGAAGCCATGGCGGCCCCTCGTTTCCATCATCAATGGATGCCCGATGAACTCCGCATCGAACCGAAGGCCGGAACGAATGTGATCGCCGCCTTGGAAAAGCTCGGCCATAAAACGTCGGTTGTTCATTCTTTGGGCGCGGCGCAAGCAGTCGGCATGGACGGCGATACATTGCGCGCCGTCTGCGATCCGCGCGGTGAGGGCAAAAGCGCGGCATTTTGAGTAAAACATTGTCTTTTTTGCCAAAAGAACCCATTGTAGCGCCCAATCATGGCTAGTGCGACAAAGTCAGGCAGGCTCGGATTGCTGGTCGGTGGCGGACCCGCTCCTGGCATCAACGGCGTCATCAGTTCGGCCACGATCGAGGCCATTAACCAGGGCCACGAAGTGATCGGTTTCCGAGACGGCTTCAAGTGGATTTCCCAGGGTGATGCTGACCACATTCTCCCGCTGACCATCAACGGGGTGACTGGCGTGCATATGCGCGGCGGCTCGATCCTGGGCACCTCGCGCACCAATCCGACGAAGTCCGAGGAACAAATGCGCAATGTGCTCGCGGTCTTCAAGCGCCTGAACGTCAACGCCCTCGTCACCATCGGCGGCGATGACACTGCCTACTCGGCCAGCCAGGTGTATCGTTCTGCCGCCGGCGCGATCCGGGTGGCACATGTGCCCAAGACGATTGATAACGATTTACCCTTGCCTGGCTCCACCCCGACGTTCGGTTTCGAAACCGCGCGGCACCTGGGCGTCGGCATTGTGCGCAATCTCGCGGAAGACGCCAAGACGACCTCACGCTGGTACATCATTATCAGCATGGGCCGAGCGGCGGGGCATCTCGCGCTCGGTATTGGCAAAGCCGCGGCCGTCACCCTCACCATTATTCCCGAGGAATTTAAAAACCGCCCGGTCACTTTCGATGAACTGTGCGATATCATCATCGGCTCGATTGTGAAGCGGCAATGCGAAGGGTCGCGTTATGGCGTTGCGGTTCTGGCCGAAGGCTTGATTGAATCGATCGGCGAGAAGGCTTTGCTCGCAGCCGTGAACAGCGGCCAGCTCGGACGCTACGGACGCGTGACGCGCGATGAGCACGGACACTTGCGCCTGGGCGAAGTCGATTTTGGCCGCATGGTGAAAGACATTCTGTTGCAGCGCCTCGATGAACTCGGGATCAAGGGCGCACTGATCGACAAGGACCTTGGCTACGAATTGCGCAGCGCCGACCCGATTCCGTTCGATGCGGAATATACGCGCGATCTTGGCTATGGCGCCGTGAAGTTTATCACTTCGGACCAATCGAAAAAATACGGCGCGATCATCAGCTTTGTCGGCGGCCGGATGCAGCCCTTGCCCTTCGATGAGATGCTCGATCCGAACACCAAGCGCATGCAGGTGCGTAAGGTGAACGTGGACGCCGAAGCGTACGAATGCGCGCGCCGTTACATGATCCGCCTCGAGCGCTCCGACTTCGAAGACGCCGAGCAACTCGCTGCCCTGGGCAAGGTCGTTAGGATGACACCCGATCAATTCCGCACGCGGTTCGGTTATCTGGCGGGTCTGGGACCGAAATATGCCGCTTCGTAGCGCGACCTGGCTTGCGCTGCTTTGCTGCCCCCGTCTTTTTGCGAGCACCGAATACTTCAAAATTCAGATCGTTGATGATCAAACCGGCCGTGGCGTCCCGCTGATCGAATTGCGAACCGTCAACAGCATTTCGCATTGGACCGACAGTGCTGGCGTGATTGCCTTCCACGAACCGGGGCTGATGAACCGCGAGGTATACTTCCACGTGCAAGGGCACGGTTATACTTATCCGAAGGACTTCTTCGACAATCGCGGCGTGCGACTAACACCCACAGCGGGCGGAAGCGCCACGGTGAAGGTAAAGCGCGTCAATATCGCCGAGCGGCTTTATCGCATGACCGGCCAGGGAATTTACCGCGACACGCTTTTGCTCGGCGAAAAGCCCCCCATACACGAAGCCGCTCTCAACGGCGAAGTCATGGGCCAGGACACCGTGATTGCCGCACTGTATCGCGGACAACTTTATTGGTTTTGGGGCGACACGGAACGCGCCTCATACCCGCTCGGGAATTTTGGGTCGTCCGGCGCGACTTCCGAACCGAGTGATGACCCCGCTGTCGGCATTAACTTGCGCTATTTCACCAATGAGGTCGGCTTCAGCAAACCGATGTGTCCTTACCCGAAGGAAGGACTGCGCTGGATTGAAGGTTTAATGACGTTACCGGATTCAAATGGGGTGGAGCGGTTGATCGCGCGGGTGGCCCGGCACAAAAATCTCAGCGAGATTTATGACTGGCGCCTGATGATTTTCAACGACGACAAACAGGAATTCGAATCCGTGAAGCGCTGGGACATTCAGGATCCGCACGAATCGGCACACCCGTTTCGTGCAAAAGTCGACGGCGTTGAGTACCTCTTCATCTATCCGGACTATCGCGTGAAAGCAGAACTGAACGCGCTGTACGATTTGGAGAATTACGAAGCCTTCGACGGCACAAGCTGGAAACGCGGTGCAAAACGCAACCGCGGCCCGATATCGTCGAAGGATGTCGAGACTCATAAAGAAGTCCAGCTACGTCGCGGCTCGGTCTCCTGGAATGCGTTCCGCAAACGCTGGATCATGATCGCATCAGCCAAGGCGGGCGAAATCTGGTACAGTGAAGCGTTCAGTCCGCTCGGTCCATGGAATTATGCGCGCAAAATCGTCTCGCATGAGAACTACAACTTCTATAATCCCACCCATCATCCGTTCTTCGATCAGGAGGCCGGGCGCGTCATCTACTTCGAAGGAACCTACACCGCCTCCTTCTCCTCTGCCAAAAGCAAAACGCCCCGTTACGACTACAATCAGATCATGTACCGCCTCGCCCTGGACGATCCGCGCTTGAAACTCCCCGCTCCTGAGGTCAGTGCGGCGGCCGTTTTGATTGAACCGCGCTGAACACCGTTTCAACTGAGATTTGCGTGAGATTCCTGAGCAAGGTGACGTGCGCGCCAAGAGGTTGCCAGACGGCCTCTGAGGTGTCGCCCCAAAGAACCAGCGTTGGAACGCCAACTGCGGCGGCGAGATGCGAGATGCCGGAGTCGTGGCCCATGAACAGTGAGCAGGCGCCTAGGCGGCCGGCCAGTTCGGCCAGCGGAAGCGAGCGCGCGAGTTCGCAGGGTGCTGCTGCCGACAGGCGGTCAAGGCGGCCTTCTTCGGCTTCGCCACCAACGAGCAGCAGGCGGGAACCGGAAAGTTTTCGAATCAGTTCACGCCAGTTTCCTTCCGGCCAATTCTTTTTTTCGCTGCCACTGCCAGGATGCAGGGCGATGATCCGCTGTCGCTCGGTCATGGACAAGTTCAAGCGCGGAACAGGATCGGCATCGAAGATCGCAAGGCGCTTCAAAGGTTCCAGGAATACCTGGCTGGCGTGAACGCCAGCCTGTTCGTCCGGCCGGTGTGGGCCGGCGATGAATTGGGCCTTGGAAACACGCGCGACATTATCCCGAAAAATGCCGTCCGGGTCATACAAATAAGAAATGATGATGGCGAAACCGGCGAAAAAATCCGCCAAAGGCGCACTGAGCTGCCCCCGCCTGGCAAAGAAACCCGCCATCGGACGCGCATCGATCGAGTGTACGCGGTCCACCAGTTTCCCGGCGCGCGCGAGTTGGGCGATATGCGGGTAGCCCAGCAGTTCGAGGCTGGTGTTTGGGAATTGAGCGCGAAGCGCAGAGAGCACCGGCAACGTGAGAATAAAATCACCGATGGCCCCGCCGCGGATGACCAGAATCTTATTCTGCGCCACGGACACTACCGCGGCGCCTCGCCGGAAATCTGCATGGGTTGGGACGAT
>DATENK010000741.1:0-4805 GCA_035275085.1 Verrucomicrobiia bacterium
TCCAGGTAGTGGCTCACCTTGGCACGGTCCCCTGCGCCGAGGTTGCGCTTCAGACGCGCAAGGTCCTCGTTGAATGAGTCCAACAAACTCGCTTTCTTCCGTAATGCGGCACGACGTTCGACGGCGGTGCCGCCTTCGCCAAAGAGACTTTCGAATACAATCCGTGGATGCGCTTCGGCCGGCAGCGGTGTTGTCGGGGAGGACCACGAGAGGTTATTCTGATACGCGCAGGCATAGCCGTTGTCGCATTGGCCGACGACCTGCAAAAAGTCCATCGCCAGTTCCAGGGAGGGCAACTGTGTTTCCTGCCCAATATTCTGCGCGGCGATCTGATCGACGGTCGTCCCCAGGTAATAATCGGTGCTTTCAGTCAACTTCGCTTTGGCGGCGCTCAGGAAAGCCGAATTGGATGTGGCATGGCTGCCCGGATACGCGTTTTGCAACTCGAGGTTACTGATTACGGTGACCTGCTCCTTCACTGGTTCAAGCGAACTCAAAATCGGTGAAAGCTCATTCAGTGTCTCACCCGGCGGCGTCCAACGCGTATGATCGCAGCCCATGGGCATAAAAACGAAACCCAGCCGGCGCACCGGCTTGGCCGGTGTCTTGGCCCACACCGTCGCCGCAGGAATCATGGCATCCAACAGCGGCAGAGCAAGCGTAGCTCCAACACCGCGCAAAAAAGTTCGGCGCGGGAGCGCTTTCTTGGTGATAATCATAATGCTTTCCTCATCGTGAACGGCGTGCTTTGGACGATTCCGACAATAATTGATGAAAACCGGTAATCATTCTTCTGCGCGTCGCGCACTATGTTTCGAATCGCCGGACCGTCGTAGTATTCAATCCCGCGACCAAGGGCGAAGATCAGCAGCTTCTCGGTCAATGTGCTGACGAACACTTCCGGACGGTCGAGCAAGCCTCGCTCCAAACCTTCGATACCGCTGAACTTGCTGCCGTCGGGCAACCCTCCCGAGCAATCCACTGGCTTGCCTTCCTCCGAGCTGCGCCAACGCCCCACTGCATCATAATTCTCAAGCGCGAAACCCACAGGATCCATTACGTCATGGCAGGTGGCGCAAGCGGCGTTCGCCCGATGCTCTGCCAAGCGTTCGCGCACGGACAAGTTCGCGGTGATCGTGTTGTCTTTCAGCGCCGGTACATTCGGCAACGGTGGCGGGGGCGGCGTCCCGAGCAGGTTTGCCAAAACCCATTTGCCGCGAATCACCGGCGATGTGCGCGTCGCATACGAAGTTACAGCCAGCACGCTGCCGTTTCGCAGCAAGCCGCCGCGTTCGCCGGCTGTGGATACGCGTCGAAAGCGATCACCGTAAACGTGGGGGATTCCGTAATGTTTCGCCAGACGCTCGTTCAGGAACGTGTAATCCGTTTTCAGCAAATCAAGCACGCTGCGGTCCTCGTGCAGCACACTTTCGAAAAACATTTCTGTCTCTTCGCGGAATGCCTGACGAAGATTGTCGTCGAAATCCGGGAACAGGCGCAGGTCCGGCGTAAACGATTCGAGGTTGCGCAGATAAAGCCATTGACCGCCGAAATTGCTCACCAGGGCACCAGCCCGCGAATCGGCCAGCATGCGCCGTGTTTGCTTGTCGAGTACGTCAGGCTTGCTGAGTTCATTACGTTCAGCAACGTCCAGCAGCTCGTCATCCGGGATGCTGCTCCACAAGAAAAACGAAAGCCGGCTCGCCAGTTCGATGTCCGAAATACGGTAGATAGACTTCGCAGGCTGGTCGTGTTCAACGCGGAACAAAAACTGTGGACTCACAAGAATGGCGCTTAAAGCATTTTGAATCCCGGCTTCAAAACCCTTTTCCGCGCGGAAGAACTCCATCGGCTTCGCGAGATCCTCCCTTGTTACTGGCCGACGATACGCCCGCCACATCACCATCGAAAGGATCTCCTCCGCCTTATGGACTGCCGTGGCAGAGCGAAGCGGCGACACCGCTTTGGCTGCGATCTCCGACTTACTACCCGGTGAATCTAGAGTGGACTTTGCGCCGTTCCATGATTCCCCAAAGATGCGTTTGCGGCTCGGCGTGTTGCCCGGCCCTTTCGCGTCATAGGGGCCATTAATTGAGACCTGGTAGATCGCGGGGCCAATACGGGGATGACGGTGCATGTTGAAATGCGCGCTGTACGGTGTCCGCCTGGTTTCAAGCAGCTCGGAGGGATTCTTAACGAAAGTGACCCCGATCTTGTGGGGGCCCGCGGCTACCGCTGCCCGAAATTTAAGGTATCGATCAATCAATTCGTAGTTCTTGTCTTTCGCAGGTGTGATCGTAAACGATTTTAGAGGTTTTCCATCCAGCAGCAGTTCCAGTTGATGCGGCTCCCGTAAGCCTTCGACCTCTTCATTTCGGTCACGCGTCAAGCGCATCTGGAACTCATATTCGGCGTCTTGAGGAAAATTGTAAGCTATCAACGTCCCCCCCCGCGTGCCCGGCGGCAGACCCTCGACATGCTCTTCCTGCGTCACATCCGGTGCAATGCGAAATGTGTCGCCACCTACACGGCGCGGCCCCCCGACTGCGAGCGCGCTGATCTTTTCCGCTGCTGAAATATAGCGGTTCAGTAACGCCGGGCTGAGCGTCCCAGCACTGACATTGTCGAAGCCATGCCCTTCCTCGTCCTTTGGGAGGAGCGTGCTCACATCGACTTCGAGCGCCAACAGGTCCCGAATGGAGTTCTGGTATTCGGTGCGCGTCAGCCGCCGGAATGTCTCCGTCCGGCCAGGATTTGCCGGGAGACCGTCCAGCGCCGTTTCCAGTTCCCGCAACATCTCACCGTACGTCTTTTCGTCCGGGCGTTTCCGGTCAGCGGGCGGCATTTGGCGCGCTCGCAAGCGCTTGACCGCCTTTTCCCAAATCTCCGGATGCTGCGTGATGCTGTCGGACGCGATACTTTCCAGGTCCAGTTCCCCCTTTTTCTTCTCAGGATTGTGGCAGCCCGCGCAGTGCTGGCTAACCACGCCGGGAAGAATGCCGCGGACAGGAGCAGCCATCCAAATACCGGCAAGGATCAGGAGCAGGGAGCGCGTTCCCATACACAAAAGCAATGTATCTGACTGTATTATGGATGCCTTTTCCGTGTCAAACCCGGCAATTCCCGCTGTTTCGGCCGTAAACTTTGCCTCAAGGACTCGCCTTTCCCTGCCGAATAGACACTAGGTGAGACAATTTTAACTGTTATGCCTTCGTTTACATATGTAGCGCGCGAGAGCGGCTCCGGCCGTGAGATTCGCAGCACCCTCGAAGCAACCTCCGAACAGGCCGCCATTGCCGCCCTGCTCAACCGTAATCTCCTGGTCGTCTCGATCCAGGAAAAGATCGGCCGCAAAGGCAAGACTGCCGGTGGCAAAGTCGGCCTGCAGGATCTTGTGGTGTTCACCCGCCAGCTGGCCACGATGCTCGACGCCGGTTTGGCGATGGTGCAATCCCTCCAGGCGCTCGCGGAGCAGACCACCAACAAAGTCATGCGCGACGTCATCAAAGATGTCTGCTCACGCGTCGAGGGTGGCGACAGTTTTTCCGAGGCATTGGTCAAGCACCCCAAGGTGTTCAATCGCCTCTATGTTTGCATGGTGGCCGCTGGTGAACGCGGCGGTTTGCTCGCGGAGATTCTCTCGCGCCTGGCCACTTACCTGGAAAACACCGCCCGCCTCCGCAAGAAGGTCAAGTCGGCCATGATGTATCCGACTGCCGTGACAGTGATCGCCATCGGCATCACCATCTTCCTGCTCGTGAAAGTCGTGCCGGTGTTCGGCGAAGTCTATAAGGGTTTCGGCCAGAAGCTCCCCGGTCCGACCCTCGCCTTGATCACGCTCAGCAATACGGTCCGCGAATACCTGCTCTACATCCTGCCGGCAATGGTAGGTATCGTTTACGGCTGGCTGGCCTACATCAAGACCAAGTCAGGCCGCGAATTCTGGGACCGCACGCGCATTAAGCTGCCGATTTTCGGGGTGATTGCGCACAAAATTTGTTTGGCGCGGTTCACGCGCACCCTGGCTTCGCTCATTCGCGCGGGCGTGCCGATCCTTGAAGTATTACAGATCGTGGCCGGCACCGTTGGCAACGTGATCATGGAGAAAGCCATCAAAGTATCTGCCAGTGACATCGAACGCGGCGAAGGCATTTCCACTGCGTTAGGCAAGCACCCTGTTTTCCCGACGATGATTATCCGCATGATCACCGCCGGTGAACAAACCGGCAAAATCGAGCAGATGCTGGAGCGCATCTCGAACTTCCTCGACGAAGAAATCGAGACCACTCTTTCGGGTCTTACGTCGCTTATTGAGCCATTGCTCATCGTGTTCCTCGGCGTCACCGTCGGCGGTATCGCGATCTGTATGTTCCTGCCGATCTTCAAGATGAGCGAACTGATCAGCCCCGGCCGCTGATCCTACGCTCTACCGGTTTGGCGAGGCGCGCTTCGGCGCGCCTCGTCTTTTTTGCGGGTTGCTCGGGAACTCAAGGCCGCCGCGAAACCTCATATTGGGAATATGAAGGCCCTGTTGAGCTTGATCGGAATTATGGCGTGCTCCGGTATGGCAATGTGTGGGGAAATTGTCCCACTGACGCCATCGGCAGACACGACGTTGTTCCAGAGTTTTCCTGACAATAACCTGGGCGGCATAACCAGCCTTGCCGTCGGCACCACTGCCCATGGTCTTGTGTCCCGCGCCTTAATCAAGTTTGACGTGGCTGGCCGAATCCCGCCGGACGCAATCGTGACCAGCGCGCGGCTCCGCACCACAATCGCTCGAGCGCCGTTGGGTCCGCAACCCT
>DATENK010000742.1:0-3029 GCA_035275085.1 Verrucomicrobiia bacterium
GATCGCGTTCTGCTGGCACCCGTCAGCGATGAAGAAATTGAAGACGCGTCCGATGTTGATACGAACCAGGTCGATGGTGTCGAAGGGAAGGCCGCCGTCCCCGCGAGCCAGCCGCCCATCGATCAATCTTCCGGCGAAGAACCTCGCATGCGCCGTCGGGATCCCGATTCGAACGGCGACGCCCCAACCGAACGCCGGCGTAATCGCGAGGGCTCAGGGCGGCAGCGGCAGAACTCACAGGACGCTCCGGAATGAAAGGCACACCCATCATTCAAATCAGCGCCGTCGACAAGACCTACGACATGGGTGAGGTCCAGGTGCGGGCGTTACGTGGAGTGAACCTTGAAGTGCTTGAGGGCGATTACGTGGCCATTATGGGGCCTTCCGGTTCCGGCAAATCGACCTTGCTGAACTTGCTCGGTTGCCTGGACCGGCCCACCTCCGGCTCCTACCATCTCGGCGGCGAAGACGTCTCCCAGATGAACGATGACGAACTGTCCCAGGTTCGTGGCCGCAAGATCGGTTTCATTTTTCAATCCTACAATTTGATCCATCAGCTCTCGGTCATTGAGAATGTCCAGATGCCTCTCTTTTACCAGGGGCTCGATACGCCAAAGAACAATGAGCGTTGCGAAGAATTCGCGGCCATGGTTGGACTTGCGGACCGTTTGGATCACCGCCCCAGCCAGCTCTCGGGCGGCCAGCAACAGCGTGTAGCTGTTGCGAGATCACTCGTCAACGACCCGCTCATGATTCTGGCCGACGAACCGACCGGGAACCTCGATTCGAAGACAGGGCAGGAAATTCTCGATTTGATGGACCGTCTGAATCAGAGCGGCAAAACGATCGTTCTCGTCACGCACGATTTGCACACTGCTGCGCGCGCGCGGCGCGTTGTGCATATGAAGGACGGTCTCATCGACCGTGTCGTCGTCAATGATCGACGCGACCTTCCGCCGCCGGAAACAACGGCTGCAGCGACGCTTGAACAGGAAGTCACTGAAAGCCACTCCCTCTGGCGCCGCGCACTGCGGCCTTTGCGCACGATGCAGATTGGCACTAAGAGCCTCCTCCTTCACAAGTTGCGCTCTGTCCTGACCATGCTCGGCATTATCTTTGGGGTCTGTTCCGTCATTGCGATGCTTGCCATCGGCGAGGGCGCTTCGTACGAGGCGCAGGAAAAAATCAAAAAGATGGGTAGCGCGAACATCATTATTCGCGCCGTGAAACCGCCGGAAGATACAAAGGCTGCGGTCGCTACCTCTGGGCGGGGTTCAGTGATCGAATACGGGTTAACTTATAAGGACGCCAGTCGCATCCAGTCCACCATCCCGGGAATTCGTCACGTTTTGCCAATGCGGCTTATCCGTGAGAATGTGCGGTTTTTTCGCAACGAAGTTCCTGGACAGATTGTTGGGACGCAGCCCATTTACAAAGACATCTCCGGCGTGGACACGTTGCGCGGCCGTTTTATTTCAGACACTGATGATCTTCACCAGAATAACATCTGCGCGATCTCTTCTTCATTGGCCCGCCGTCTGTTTCCTTATCAGGATCCGCTCGACCAGGAGGTAAAAATTGGCGCGCACTATTATCAGGTGGTTGGCCTGGTGCGCGAAACGAGCACGGAAGAAAAGCGACCGCAATCCGGGGACATCACCAGCCAGCCTTTGGATAACAATGTTTATATTCCACTTTCCGCGGCCAGGAGCCGGTTTGGTGAAACGCTCATCCGCCGGTCCGCGGGAAGTCAGGAACAGGAACGGGTTCAATTGCACCAGATCACCGTTCAGTTTTTGGATACGGCCAGTGTTGAGACCGCGGTCCCTGAAATCGAAGCGGTCCTCAATCGGTTCCATACCAAACGTGACTTCGAATTGATTGTGCCGCTTCAGCTATTGCGACAAGCCGAGGCAACCAAGAGAATCTTCAACATTGTTCTCGGTTCCATCGCTGCCATTTCACTCTTGGTCGGCGGCATCGGCATCATGAACATCATGCTTGCCACGGTCACCGAACGTACGCGCGAGATCGGCGTCCGCCGCGCGCTGGGCGCTAAACAGCAAGACATCACATCGCAGTTCCTGGTCGAAGCCATGGTGCTGGCGATCGGCGGTGGCTTGATCGGCGTCGCTCTCGGTGTGTTGACGCCACTGGTCGTTTCCCGACTCACGGACATGAAAACAATCGTGACGCCGGTTTCGATTCTGCTCGCGTTCACCATTTCCGGGGCGGTCGGGATTATCTTCGGTTGGTATCCCGCCCTGCGTGCTGCCAGACTCGATCCTATCGAGGCGTTGCGTCACGAGTAGAGCCAGTCTAACTTCGATCCGTGCAGCAGTGCGCAACCAGCCATCGCCATGCGGATTCTTGTCGTCGAAGATGACCGCAAGATAGCGTCGTTTGTGGTCAATGGCCTCAAGCAAAGCGGCTTTGCGGTGGACCATTGCGGCGATGGCGAGGAAGGCTTGTTCATGGCGCGCAACACCCCGTTCGATGCGGCGGTGGTGGATGTAATGCTTCCGAAGCTGGACGGACTTTCCGTAATCCAAACCTTGCGCCGCGAAAATATCCAAATGCCAGTGCTTATTCTCAGCGCGAAAGCGAGCGTTGACGATCGCGTGAAGGGCTTGCAGGCCGGCGCCGATGATTTTCTGACCAAGCCGGTCTCCGACATCGCGTTGATCGCGCGGGTGCGTTCGCTGGCGCGGCTGAAGATGATGACCGATGAGCTCCGCATGCGCGCGTTGACCTCGCGCGACATCGGCATCGAGAGCCCGGAACGGGATGCGGTGGCCGATACCGGTTTGCAGGGCAAGATTCTGATCGTCGACGACCGCGCGGCTTCGGCCGAACGCATCCAGAGCATGCTCCAGGACGGTCACACCGTCGACGTCGAAACCGATCCGAACGAGGCACTGTTCCATGCCGCCGAGGGCACCTACGACCTCGTCATCGTCTCGCTCGGGCTCTAAAATTTCGATGGGCTGCGGCTGTGCAGCCAGGTCCGCTCGCTCGAGCGCACGCGC
>DATENK010000743.1:0-5372 GCA_035275085.1 Verrucomicrobiia bacterium
CATGCACCTACCGATCGCTCTTTGGCTGGTCGTGGCTATCGCGTACTGCGGCGACCGCTGGAGCGGGGTCCATGGCCGGATGGATTTCATTCGATTCTCAGGTGAGTTGTTCATCTACTACGTCCTGATCGCGCTCGGGGGTGGCGTGCTGACGGCCTTTATGGCAATGATCTTCCACGCCATCGGAATCAATGTCGGGCCGTTCATCGGGTCGTGGCTGCTGCCCTGCGGAGCAGCCGGCGCTGTCATAATTGGAGCCCGGCTGGTGGAAACGAAACAACGGGTGATCGAAAACATGGCGCCGATGTTGACCCGTCTATTCACGCCGCTATTCGCCGCCATGTTGGTCATGTTCCTGGCGACTCTGCTGTGGACACGACGCGGCGTCAGCATCGAGCGCAACGTGCTTATTGCGTTCGACCTGCTCCTGGTCGTGGTCCTTGGGCTTCTTGTGTATTCCATTTCCGCCCGCGACCCGCAGTCGCCCAGCGGCGCCTTCGATGTAGTGCAGGTCGCGCTGGTGGTCAGTGCGCTATTGGCCGACGCAGTAATGCTTTGGGCCATCGCCGCGCGCATCACGGAGTTCGGCCTTACCCCTAACCGCGTGGCCGCCCTGGGCGAGAACGTGATTCTCCTGGTCAATCTGGCGTGGTCTGCCGTGCTCTACTTCCGCTTCCTGAGTGGGCGTGGATCGTTTACCTCCCTCGAAAAATGGCAGACAGATTACCTGCCGGTTTACGGGGCATGGGCGGCCATCGTCGTGATCCTCTTTCCGCCGCTGTTCCGATACGTCTGAGCTGTCATATGAAAATCAAAATATCATTCGCCACTATACTGACGCTGGCCCTGTTCACCGCGGGCTATGCTCAGACGCTCGACAAGGCCAAACTCGACCAATTTTTTGACCGGCTTGACGAAAAGCATAAGGCGATGGGGAGCCTGACCATCGCCAAAGATGGCAACGTTCTTTACTCGCGCGCTATCGGCTACAGCCAGATCAACGGAACCGAGAAGAAACCTTTGACCGCGGAGAACCGATTCCGGATCGGTTCGATTACAAAAATGTTTACCGCAACGCTGATCTTGCAACTCGTGGACGAAGGAAAATTGAAACTAAGCGACACCGTGGACAAATTCCTCCCCCAGATTCCGAACGCCGGAAAGATTACCATTGCGCAGATCCTTTCGCATCGCAGCGGCATCCCTAACGTCAAGCGCGAGCGGGACACCCAAACAAAAGTGAGCACCATCCCCATGACAAAGGATGACATGCTCGCCCTGCTTGTCAAAGCGACGCCTGACTTTGAGCCGGACACAAAGTATCACTACAGCAATTCCGGGTACTGGGTCTTGGGCTTTATTCTTGAAAAGGTAATGGCCAAGGCGTACGACGAAATTCTGAAGGAAAGAATCACTTCAAAGATCGGACTCAAGGATACGTACCTGACGACCGGAAACATCGATGCGAACAAAAACGAAGCGTTTACCTATATTCACTTTGGCGGCGACTGGAAACCGGTGAGTGAAACTCATCCAACCATCCTTTTCAGCGCCGGCGCGATCGTTTCCACTCCTGCCGACATGGCCAAATTCATCCAGGCGCTCTTTGACGGAAAGCTCGTTTCAAAACCAACCCTCGACCAGATGACAACGATGAGGGACGCCGAAGGGTTTGGGATGGGTACGTTCAAGTTCGCCGGCAAGACCTTTTACGGGCATACCGGCGGGGCAGACAACTACGGAGCCTGGCTGGCTTACGAGCCCGAGGAAAAGCTGGTGATCGCTTACGCCACGAACGCGAAGATTTACCCGGTGGAAAGCATCGTGCGCGGCGTCGCCGACATTTACTACCATAAGCCGTTTGTGATTCCCGCCTTGGAATCGATCGCAGTTGACCCGGACGTACTGGACCGGTACGTCGGAGTTTATTCCAGCCCGGACGCGCCCGCGAAACCGACGATCACCAGAGATGGCTTGACGCTTTTCTTTCAACCGCCAGGCGCATCATCCGCGGTGCCCCTCGAAGCGACGGCCGAGGATAAATTCCAGATCGAAGGCGCCGCTGTCTTTACATTCGACCCCGCAAAAAACCAGATGACCGTAAAACGACGCAACGGTATGGAACGCGTTTTTACGAAGGAGAAATAACGTCATAACCGTAGCAGCCGACGTCAGGAGGCTCTAATCTCATTTCGCATGCGCATCCTGAGACCCGGTCAGAGCCTCCTGACGTCGCCTGCTACGATCATCAACCCCAAACGCTTCAAATGTGTTTATCGGGCCTCGTCCCTTTGCCCGGCCTACACGCCTTTAACCTTAGCCCCACCGCCAATTCGGCTTTTCTCGTTTTTCTCGCGGTTCGCGCCGCGCAATTTTCGCGGTTGGCGCTTGCGGCCATCGAACCATACATAAAACGTATAAGCGTTTAGATTGTGCGTGTCAGCGCAGTTCAGGCCTATACGCAAAAAGGTTTCGATATGGATCGCCTCCACTTTCCCGCCGCGGGATTCAAATTCGTCTTGTACTTTCTGCACGCTGAGCAAATTCATGTGATAATCGTCCACCGGGCGGACGACATGATTCGAAATTTCATCCATCTGGAAGAACCCGATACAGATTCCGCTCCGAGTCACACGACATATTTCATCGATCGCTTGTTCCATGGCGGCGAGCGACAGGTGCTCAAAGAGGTCATGCACAATGCAATAATCAAAGCACTTAGCCTTCGCATCGATCCCGAGCACATTGCCCACATCAAACGAATCGTCTGGAAACATCGCGCGCGCGTTCTCGATATTCTTCGCCAACAAATCGAACCCGGTGTAGTTGAGGAACCTTGCGATCCCAAAGCTCTTCAGAAAACGGTAATCATTGGCCGACCCACAGGCGGGCTCGATTACGGAAATGGTGGCTGCGTGCTCATTGGTCAGCAGAGCGGCCCAACGCTCAGCGAAGAGGTTTTTAGCACTGGCGCATTCTGACCCCGCAAGGTATGCCGTCAGCACCTCGCGGATGTAGTTTGGAATACTTACGCCATCAGCGGAACGCGGTAATTCATGGAAGGCCTTTAGCACACAAAAGGGGATCGCAACACCCTCGGCGTTCTGCGCGTTCTTTTCCAGAGCGTGAAGCAAGGCGGTTATTTCTTCCGCGATAGGTTTTGTCTGTAAATAGTTTAGCAGCCAATTCATCACGGCGGCAAAACGCAGTTCCTCACTTTTCAATCCCGCGAACCGCTCCCCAAATAGCACTTCCAACAGAAAATCGCGCGTCAGAATGCTCTGCATGTTGATCCGCGGATCCTCCACGCCTGAAACAAGGTATCCGCCGAGCATTTCGGGTTTATAGCGGGCCCAGGAAGTCGTCAACTTTTCGGTTTCTGCCCGCCAACGTTCTTCCAACACTTGAGTTTCCTCGCGCTCCCTTTACGCCACCACTTCCCGCATCGGTTGGGCGCCCTCGGGGACGAGGAAGGTCGGGCGGCCGGTAAGGTCCTGCACAGTCACCTTGTTAACGTCGATGCCAAGATTGTGATAGAGCGTCGCGAAGACCTCGCCAAAAGTGACCGGCCGTTCACTGGGCTCACCCCCGAGCCGATCCGTCGCCCCGATGACCTGGCCGGTTTTCATTCCGCCGCCAGCCAGAAGCGCGCTGCTGACCCGCGGCCAATGGTCGCGCCCGGCGTCCTTGTTGATCGTAGGAGTGCGCCCGAACTCGCCCCAAACAATCACGCTGACGTCCTTCTCGAGTCCACGCTCGTGCAGGTCAGTGATGAGGGCATGCAGGGCCTGGTCGAGCATCGGCAAATCGTTGCGGGCATTCTTGAAATTGTTTCCGTGATAATCCCAAAACCCGTAAGCGACGGTCACCACGCGCGCCCCAGCCTCCACCAGCCTGCGGGCCACAAGGAATTGCTCGTTGATCATTGGCGCAGCGTCACCGTGCACCTTGGAATCGCCCTTGCCGTAACGCTCGCGAACTTTCGCGTCTTCCGTTGAAACATCGAGCGCCTGAAGGAGCTGGCTCGAGGTCAACAGCCCGAACGCCTGTTGCTGAAAGGTGTCCATCCCCGCCATCGACCCGGTCGCGTCCACATCCCGCCGGAATTGATCGATGCTCGTCAAGAGCGTGCGGCGATCGGACAAACGATCTACCGTAATGCCATTGAGCACCATATCGGCCTTGCCGTCGGCCTCCGGCCGGAAGGAATTGTGGGCCGGCCCGATGAAACCAGGACTAGCTGCATTGTAAGGGCGATGCTTCATCCGCGGTTCAAGTCCTACGAACGCAGGAACCGCCGGGCTGGTTGATCCGAGCACTTTCGAAACTACCGCGCCGAACGTCGGCCAACCGCCCTGAGGTTGGTTCTGTTTGCGGCGGCCGGTCATGCACATGAAATCGCTGTGGTCATCGATCGCGTCCGAGATCGAGCGGATGATCGCGAGCTTGTCCGTGATTCGCGCGATGAGTGGAAGATGCTCGCAAATCTGGATGCCGGGCACCTTGGTCGAAATCGGCCGGAATTCCCCGCGAACTTCCGAAGGCGCATCCATCTTCAGGTCGAATGTATCCTGGTGCGGTGGTCCCCCCGGCAGGTAAATCATGATCACCGCCTTGTGTGATCGGCCGATCCCCGATGCCGCTTCGGCCTTGAGCAGTTGCGGCAAGGCCAATCCGCCCATGCCGAGCGCGCCGATCTTGATGAAGTTACGGCGCGACACCCCATCGCAATAGCGGCGCGAAGCCGCTGCTTTAGCGAAGACCGTAAGCATCGCAAGGAATATGACGAGTGCCGCTGTGAATGGAATCAAAAAAAACTGCTATCGCGTGTCACAGTTGATCTATGTACGTACACAGATCGTGTACATAGATAGATTCGCGAATTCCCTAGGCTTTATCGTTAATGTATCGGTGTACATAGTTTTTCCGGACCCCGTGCCACTGCTTGACAGGGACGTGCCGAACCTCCAATGTTCGGCACGATGTTATTTGGGCTGGGCATCCGGGTAAAGAAAGACGCGCATAACGTGGCGCGCTGGTGCCTGCCTGTTATCGTAGCCAAGCGCGCGTGGAGGCGCCGGCGGACTTCGTGAATTATTGATTTTCCCGAACCCGCCGATCCAACGGCGGGTTTTTTGTTTCCTGCTGTTTCGGCGCTTCGGGGGAAAGGACCCATGAGCACATCCAATACAACCCCTGCATCCCGAGGACTAATAATCATGGCTTTTGCCATCATCTATGTCCTTTGGGGCTCGACCTACATCGCCATTCGCGTCGCGGTCCAGACTCTGCCGCCCCTGCTCTCGGGAGGAGCGCGCTTTCTGCTCGCTGGCGGCGCGCTAATGGTGTTGTTGCTCCTGCGCGGCGCGCCG